>JAFSDM010000038.1 GCA_017436225.1 Clostridia bacterium
AGTAGCCCTTTAATGGTTCGGTTTGCTCATGGAAAACTTTAAGTCTATCCAAAACAGTTTCAGGAGCATCATCCTTACGGCAGATAAGATTACCGCCGCAAAGATTACAAACGCCTTCCTTTTCGGGCTTTTTATACTCGATATGATAGCTGGCGCCACAGCTTTCGCACACGCGGCGACCTGACATTCTTTTAACTATATTTTCATCCGCAACCTCAATAGATAAAACGGTGTCAATTTCAACACCCATATTATCTAAAGCCTCTGCTTGAGGAATGGTGCGTGGGAAACCATCTAAAATGAAACCGTTTGCACAGTCATCATTAGACAATCTCTCTTTAATAATTCCGATAACAACTTCATCGGGAACAAGATTACCGGCATCTACAAAGGACTTAGCCTTTAGACCCATCTCGGTTCCGTTTTTCATTGCTTCGCGAATCATATTGCCGGTAGAAATACTAGGAATTGAAAGGCGGTCGCAAATAAGCTCTGCCTGAGTTCCTTTACCGGCACCTGGTGCCCCTAAAAGAATAAGTTTCATATAAAAACTCTCCTATAGATTAATCCAAAAATCCTTTGTAGTGACGCATCATCATCTGAGATTCCAAATTCTGTACGGTATCAAGTGCTACACCAACCATAATGAGGAGTGAAGTACCACCGATGGAGATACCTGCCATAGCGTCGCCAAAGCTGCTGACAACGATAGGAAGAATTGCGATTACACTTAAGAAAAGTGCGCCAAGTAATGTTATTCTTGACAAAATCTTAGCAATGAAATCAGATGTGGTTTTACCAGGACGGATACCGGGAATTGCACCACCGTTTTTACGTAAATTATTTGCCATCTCAATAGGATTGTACTGAATAGTAGTGTAGAAATAAGCAAAACCGATAATGAGAAGGAAATAAAGAACTGCATAGAATGCGCCTTGAACACTGAAAAGGCTTAAAAACTTATAGAAAGAGCTGCCCTTAGTTACAAGGAATTCAAAGGATAAAAGGATGGTGGGAACCATCAAGAATGAGCTGGCGAAGATTACGGGGAGAACACCGGACATATTAACCTTAATAGGAAGATGTGTGTTCTGACCGCCGTACTGCTTATTACCAACAACACGTTTTGCATATTGAATAGGAATTCTACGCTCTGCACCGGTCATCCAAACGATGAACACAATAACAGCGATGAATGCCAAAACAATAGCGATTGCTGCAACCTTGTAGCCTGTGCTGATGTTCCAGATACCGATAAGGTAATCTAAAGCATCGGGACCACGAGAGATGATACCGGCAAACAAAAGAATTGAAATACCGTTACCAATACCCTTAACGTCAATCTGCTCACCGAGCCACATAACAAGCGCGGAACCTGCAGTAAGAGCTAAGATGATAACAAAAGCAGCGAAAACAACTGCACCGCCGGTAACACTAAGGCACTTATTATTATTCAAATAGAAGAAATAAGCGGTACCTTGGATAAGACCGAGGATGATAGTTGCAAAACGGGTGATTTGAGCGAGTTTTTTACGACCTTCCTCACCCTGTTGGGATAAACGCTCCCAAGGTTTAATTACAACTGTTAAAAGTTGAATGATAATGGAGGCATTGATATATGGGGTAACCGACATTGCGAAGATTGCACCATATGTTAAGCCGCCACCGGTTAAAATTGAAAGATAGTTGAAGAATTGGTTTGCTGATTGACCTGTAGACATTTCTCTAATCATCTCAGGATTAACAAATGGAACAGGAATAACAGAACCAACGCGGAATACCAAAATGATAAAGAGAGTGAAAATAATCTTTTTACGAATCTCAGGAATTTTCCAAGCGTTTTTAATTGTTTCCCACATCTTAAATCACCTCGGCTTTTCCGCCAGCGGCTTCGATCTTAGATTTAGCGCTCTCGGAAAAAGCTGAAGCTTTTACGGTTACAGCTTTGGAAAGATTGCCATTGCCTAAAACCTTTACGCCATCATATACCTTTTTAACAAGGCCTTTATCCTGCAATGCTGCAGTATCAATAACAGCACCTGCCTCAAAAACTTCAAGATCAGATACGTTTACGATAGCAAACTTAGTTGCAAAAATGTTATTAAAGCCACGCTTAGGAACACGTCTTTGGAGGGGCATCTGACCGCCTTCAAAACCTGCACGTATTCCACGGCCTGCACGAGCCTTTTGACCCTTATGGCCTTTACCGGCAGTTTTACCGTTGCCGGAACCATGACCTCTGCCTATACGCTTTGCTTCTTTAGTAGAACCAACAGCGGGTGAAAGTTCATGAAGTTTCATTGTACGCACCTCCTTAGCTTACGCTTGTGTTACCTCTACGAGGTGGGTAATTTTCTTAATTTTACCCATGGTCTGTGGATTTTCAGGCTGAACGGTTTCGTCACCGATTTTCTTAAGACCAAGTGCATGTGCGGTTGCGATCTGATCGTCTTTACAACAAATCAAGCTCTTAACCAATTTGATTTTGAGGCCTGCAGCCTTCTTTTTAGTAGCCATAGTGCTGCTTACCTCCTTAACCTAAAATTTCTTTAACCGACTTGCCGCGAGTTGCAGCTACTTCTTCGGCGCTTCTGAGTGAAGCAAGTCCGGCAACAGTAGCGCGAACAACGTTGCAAGGGTTATTGGAACGCAAAGCTTTTGTACGGATATCTTTGATACCTACAGTCTCAAGCACTGCACGAACCGGACCACCGGCGATAACACCGGTACCGGGAGCAGCAGGCTTAAGAAGAACTCGACCTGCACCGAAAGCACCGATTACTTCGTGAGGAATTGTAGTACCCTTTAAAGAAACCTTAATAAGGTTCTTCTTAGCGTCCTCAATACCCTTACGGATAGCATCCGGAACTTCACCGGCTTTACCAAGTCCGAAACCTACAATACCATTACCGTCGCCTACAACTACGAGTGCGGAGAATTTCATAATACGTCCGCCCTTAACAGTTTTAGAAACGCGGTTGATAGCTACAACACGCTCTTGCAAATCCAAAGTTGATGCATCTATACCAATAGCCAAAGTTTACTCCTCCTTCGATTAGAACTTGAGGCCGCCCTCACGGGCACCTTCGGCAAGCTCCTTAACACGTCCGTGATAAATGTAACCGCCGCGATCGAATACAACCTCTTCGATTCCTTTATCAGCCGCACGCTTCGCAATAAGTTGACCAACCTTGCGAGCTTCCTCTTTATTACCGGTGCTACCGGCAAATTCCTTTTCGGTAGTAGAGGCGGCTGCGAGTGTTACGCCCTTCTCATCGTCGATAAGCTGGGCATAAATATTGGTGCTGGAGCGGAACACGTTAAGACGAGGGCAAGCTGCGGTGCCGCTAATCTTACCGCGAACGCGCTTATGGCGATTAAGACGAGCTTTGTTGCTGTCAGTCTTTTTAACCATTGTTTATTCTCTCCTTTATTTGCCCTTACCGGCTTTACCTTCTTTACGACGGATATATTCGCCAACGTACTTAATACCTTTGCCCTTGTATGGCTCGGGAGGACGTTTCTCGCGAACTTCTGCCGCAAACTGGCCTACCTTTTGTTTGTCAGGACCAGAAATGATAATTCTGTTGGGATTTGGAACCTCGATGGTAATTCCGTCAATCTCAGGCATAATTACCTGATGAGAATAACCAAGGTTCATTACTAAATCGTTACCTTGCTTTGCTACACGATAACCAACGCCGTTTACTTCAAGCTCTTTAGAGAAGCCCTTAGAAACGCCTTCGATCATATTAGCAATAAGAGTACGGGTAAGTCCGTGCAAAGCGCGATGTTCTTTTGCGTCACTGGGACGTGTTACGATAACCTCGTTACCTTCAACTGCAACAGAAATAGCGCTATTGAAAGTATTGGTAAGAGTACCTTTAGCACCCTTTACAGTAACTTCGCTACCGTTTACCTTAACCTCAACGCCATCAACAATAGCAATGGGTTTGTTACCAATTCTTGACATCTCACTGCACCCCCCTTACCAAACGAAAGCGAGAACTTCGCCGCCAACATTGTTAGCGCGAGCCTGCTTGTCAGTCATGATACCCTTAGAGGTGGAGAGGATTGCGATTCCGAGGCCTTTCATAACCTTAGGCATATCCTCTACATTGGAATAGATACGCAGACCGGGTTTAGAAATTCTTCTTAAACCTTTGATGACCTGCGATTTGTTCGGGCCATATTTTAATGTTACATGAATAGTACCCTGCTTTCCGTCTTCAATAACCTGAAAGCCGCCGATGAAACCTTCATCAAGTAAAATTTGAGCAATAGCCTTTTTTACGTTAGATGCAGGAATATCGACCGATTCATGCTTTGCTGAGTTAGCATTACGAATTCTTGTAAGCATATCAGCTATTGTATCGGTGATTTGCATACCGTCAACCTCCTTTACTTGTGCTTACCAGCTAGCCTTCTTCACACCAGGAATCTCGCCCTTATATGCAAGTTCTCTGAAGCATATACGGCAGATACCGTATTTGCGAAGATAAGCATGGGGACGACCGCAGATTTTGCAGCGGTTGTAACTTCTGGTAGAAAACTTAGCGGGACGAGCCTGCTTGATTTTCATAGATGTTTTAGCCATAATTCCTTCTCCTTATTTCGCAAACGGTGCGCCCATGAGTGTTAAAAGCTCACGAGCTTCCTCGTCGGTATTAGCGGTAGTAACAAAAATGATGTCCATACCTCTGACCTTGTCGATCTTATCATACTCGATTTCGGGGAAAATAAGCTGTTCCTTAATACCCATGGAATAGTTACCACGGCCATCGAAGGAATTGGGGTTGATTCCTCTGAAATCACGCACGCGGGGAAGAGCTGTACTAAAGAGTCTATCAATAAACTCGTACATTCTGTCACCACGAAGAGTAACTTTAACGCCAATGGGCATACCCTCACGGAGTTTGAAGTTAGCAACAGATTTCTTTGCCTTACAAACTATGGGGCGCTGACCGGTAATTTTACCAAGGTCCTCCATAATAGCGTCAATTGCTTTTGAATTGTCTTTTGCCTCGCCGGCACCTACGTTGATAACAACCTTATCGAGCTTGGGGATCTGCATGACGCTCTTGTAGTTGAACTTATTCATCAGCGCAGGAGCGACACTTGCTTTGTATTCGTCCTTAAGCCTTGCCATGTCATTTCCTCCTTACTTAAAAGGTTTCGCCGCACTTTTTGCACATGCGGTCTTTTTTACCATCTTCATAAAGCTTGTGAGCTACACGAGTAGCTTTACCACACTTAGGGCAAACAAGCTGAACTTTAGAAGCGTAGATAGCTGCTTCTGTTTCAATAATACCGGAAGGATCGCCGGCCTTGCGGGGTTTAACGTGCTTTTTAACAACGTTGATACCCTCAACAATAACCTTATCCTCTTTAGGGCTTACTGCCAAAACTTTACCGGTTTTGCCGCGATACTTAGCACCGCCGGTCAATAATTTTACGGTATCACCAGTTTTAATATTCATCGTTCTACCTCCCATCAGAGTACTTCGGGAGCAAGGGAAAGAATCTTAGTATATTCTTTCTCACGAAGCTCACGAGCAACGGGTCCAAAAATACGTGTACCACGGGGGTTTTTGTCATCACGAATTATAACCGCTGCGTTTTCGTCAAATCTGATGTAGGTACCGTCAGTACGACGGATACCTTTGGCGGAACGTACTACTACGGCTTTAACTACATCGCCCTTCTTAACTGTTCCACCGGGAGCAGCCTTTTTTACAGAAGCAACGATAACGTCGCCGATATTTGCATACCTCCTGCCGGAGCCGCCCAATACACGAATGCACATAATTTCCTTTGCACCGGTGTTGTCGGCAACCTTGAGGTAACTCTGTTGTTGTATCACAGTGTTTTCCTCCTTAACAAATAATTGTTATTTAGCTTTCTCAATAATTTCAACCACGCGCCATCTCTTATCTTTAGAAAGAGGACGGGTTTCCATTACGAGAACTCTGTCGCCAATACCACACTCGTTATTTTCGTCGTGGGCTTTTAGCTTAACAGTATTCTTAATAATCTTTTTGTAGAGTGGGTGTCTTACGTTATCCTCAATGGAAACAACAACGGTTTTTTCCATTTTATTGCTAACAACCTTACCTACTCTGGTTTTACGAAGGTTTCTTTCGCTCACAGCTACTTACCTACCTTTCTTACGAGTTAGCGCTGTCTTGGATTTCTTTCTCGCGAAGAATAGTCTTAACACGAGCGATATCCTTTTTTACAGCGCTGATACGCATGGGGTTTTCGAGCTGGTTAATGGCGTCTTGGAAACGAAGCTGGAATAATTCTTTCTTTAAAGACTCGAGTGTATTTACCAACTCAGCTGGGGTCTTTTCTCTGATTTCCTTAGCGTTCATTACTGCTCACCACCCTTTTCCTTTAATACAAACTTGCACTTAATAGGCAATTTATTAGCTGCAAGACGTAAAGCCTCTTTAGCTACTTCAGCGTCAACACCGGCAATTTCAAACATAACTCTGCCGGGCTTAACAACTGCTACCCAATATTCCGGAGAACCTTTACCGGAACCCATTCGAGTTTCAGCAGGTTTCTCAGTGATAGGCTTATCGGGGAAAATTTTAATCCAAACCTGACCGCCACGCTTGATGTAACGAGTCATAGCAATACGGGCTGCTTCGATTTGATTAGAGGTGATCCAAGCAGGCTCCAAAGCCTGTAAACCGAAATCACCATAGGTAACTGTGTTACCGCTGAGCGCTTTACCGGTCAAACGACCACGATGCACGCGGCGGTACTTAACACGCTTAGGCATTAACATTAGCGGGAGCCTCCTTCTTTCTTGCTCTTCTTGCGAGCTTGACCTTGAAGAACCTCGCCCTGATAGATCCAAACCTTAACGCCAAGACGACCGTAAGTGGTATGTGCTTCTGCAAAACCATAGTCAATATCAGCACGGATGGTCTGAAGAGGAATAGTACCTTCATGGTAGTGTTCGCTACGTGCGATTTCAGCGCCGCCTAAACGACCTGAAACCTGAGTTTTGATACCTTTAGCGCCAAGACGCATTGCACGTCCCATAGCAAGTTTCATTGCACGACGGAAAGAGATACGTTTCTCTAACTGAGCTGCAATGTTTTCTGCAACGAGAGTAGCGTTGGTATCGGGGTTCTTAACTTCAACAATGTTGATAAGAACCTTTTTGCCTAACATTTTTTCACAGGTCTCACGGAGCTTTTCAATTTCAGAACCGTTACGACCGATTACTACGCCAGGCTTTGCGCAATGAATGTGAATTCTAACCTTTGCTGCATCGCGTTCGATTTCAATCTTAGGAACGCCTGCATTATAAAGGGTCTTCTTTAAATACTTACGGAGGTTATAGTCCTCAACTAAGGTATCGCCAAAGACGCCGTCCTTCACAAACCAGCGGGAATCCCAGTTTTTAATAACGCCAACACGGAAACCGTTAGGATTAACTTTCTGGCCCATAAACTTGTAACCTCCTTATTAGTCTTCACGCTCTCTGAGAACCAGAGTTACGTGAGATGTTCTTTTTAAAATGCGATGTGCTCTGCCGTGATCCTTTGGACGAATTCTCTTAAGAGTAGGTCCGGGGCATACAAAGCACTCAGCAACGTAAAGCTTTGAAACATCCATATTATGGTTGTTCTCGGCATTAGCCATAGCTGATTTTAACAGCTTCTCAAGATATTCGCAGGCGGACTTGGGTGTAAACCTAAGAATAGCCATGGCTTTATCGGCAGGTTGATTGCGGATAAGATCCAAAACAATCTTAACCTTACGGGGTGAAATACGGGCGTATTTCAATATTGCCCTTGCTTCCATAGTCTAACTCTCCTTTCGTTCCGCTTACTTCTTAGTAGTTTTTGCTCCGGCGTGACCACGATAGGTTCTGGTAGGAGCAAATTCACCAAGCTTATGACCAACCATATCCTCGGTTACATAAACCGGAACGTGCTTACGGCCGTCGTGTACTGCAAATGTGTGTCCGACAAAGTCGGGGAAAATTGTGGATGAGCGGCTCCAAGTTTGAAGAACTCTCTTTTCGCCGGATTCGTTCATCTCAAGCACTCTTTTCATGAGTACAGGTTGCACAAAAGGACCTTTTTTAATGCTTCTTCCCATAATTACAAACTCCTTTCGTCCGACTACTTGCTATTGCGGCGCTTTACGATATACTTATCAGAAGCCGCATGCTTTTTACGGGTCTTGTAGCCCAATGTGGGTTTACCCCAAGGGGTAACAGGGCCGGGACGACCGATAGGTGACTTACCTTCACCACCACCGTGGGGGTGATCGCAGGGGTTCATTACAGAACCGCGTACGGTAGGACGCCAACCCATATGACGCTTACGACCTGCCTTACCAATGTTTACGTTCTCGTGCTCAGGATTACTTACCTGACCAACGGTAGCCATACATTTAACAGGTACGTTGCGAAGCTCGCCGGAAGGCAAACGAAGCAAAGCCATTCCGTTTTCTTTAGCCATTAACTGAGCCATATTACCTGCGGAACGAGCAAGCTGTGCGCCCTTACCGGGATAAAGCTCAACATTGTGGATAAAGGTACCAACAGGAATGTTGGTAAGTGGTAATGCGTTACCGGTTTTGATGTCAGCATCAGGACCGCTAACAACTACGTCGCCAACCTTAAGTCCAACGGGAGCGATGATGTAACGCTTCTCGCCATCCTCATATTGAACAAGAGCAATAAATGCTGAACGGTTGGGATCGTACTCAAGAGTCATAACGGTTGCAGGGCAACCAAAACGCTCTCTCTTGAAATCAATAACTCTGTATTTTTTACGGTTTCCGCCGCCGCGATGGCGAACGGTGATGCGGCCATAGCTGTTACGACCTGCATTCTTTTTAATAGGTTCAAGCAGACTTTTCTCAGGTGCTACCTTGGAAAGCTCGGAATAATCCATAACAGTCATTCCGCGGCGACCGGGAGTAGTCGGCTTATAATGCTTAATAGCCATTTCGTTTCACTCTCCTATTTAGGCTTAGCGGGACTAATAAATCCCATACATTGCCGGAAGTTTATTACTTCCAAAGCGGTTCTTTAAATTACATTAAACCGTCAAAGAAATCAATGGTCTTAGATTTTTCAGTAAGGGTTACAACAGCCTTTTTCCAAGCTGCAGTAGTACCTACGTAACGACCCATTCTTCTTTTGCGACCGCGAACGTTCATTGTGTTCACCTTAGCAACCTCAACGCCGAAAAGCTTTGCAACTGCTTCTGCAATTTCAACTTTATTAGCATCGGTAGCAACTTTGAAGGTGTACTTTTTGTCCGCAATAGCTGACATAGATCTTTCAGTAATGATAGGAGCTATAACTATATCCTGTGCTGCTTTCATTATGCGTATACCTCCTCAAGTTTCTCTACAGCTGCCTTAACCATAACAACCTTATCAGCATTGATAACGTCATAGGTGTTGATGGTGTTAAACTGAGCTGTTTTAGCACCCTTAATGTTAGCTGCGCTCTTAATAACGAATGCGTCGTTAGTATCAAGCACGATAAGGGTTTTGCCGGTAGCGCCAATTGCTGCTAAGCAATCAACAACTGCTCTGGTTTTGTAAGCTTCAAGCTTAAGCTCATCAAGAACGATAAGTGATTCATTAAGAACCTTGTCAGACAAAGCAGACTTAAGTGCAAGCTGTCTAACCTTTTTATTGAGAGAGTAGGAATAATCTCTCGGCTTCGGACCTAAGGCTACGCCACCGTGTCTCCATTGAGGAGCGCGGGTTGAACCCTGACGTGCGTGACCTGTTCCCTTTTGTCTCCAAGGCTTTTTACCGCCACCGGAAACTTCAGTACGGGTCAAAGTGGACTGTGTACCCTGACGCTGATTTGCAAGGTAGTTTACAACTGCCATGTGCATTACTACTGCGTTGGGCTCGATGCCGAAGATAGAATCTTTAAGCTCGATTGTGCCGACCTTAGCGCCGGTCATATCCAATACTGCTATATTAGGCATATTCTATTGCACTCCTTCCCTTAGGCCTTAACGCTGTTCTTTAAAACAACAATTCCGCCCTTAGGACCGGGAACGGCACCCTTAACAGCGATGATGTTGTTTTCAGCGTCTACTTTAACTACATCTAAGTTCTGAACGGTTACGCGCTCAGCACCGAGATGACCTGCCATTTTCTTACCCTTGAAAACACGAGCGGGGTCGATAACACCAAGGGAACCACCGTGACGGTGAACAGGGCCAGTACCGTGTGATTCTTTTAAGCGGCCGAAATTCCAGCGCTTAATTACACCTGCATAACCCTTACCTTTACTGGTACCGATTACATCTACGTGTTCGCCTTCAGCAAATACGTCAGCCTTTAAAAGGTCGCCAACATTAACTGCTGAAATGTCCTCCAGACGGAATTCGCGAAGCACCTTTTTAGGAGCTACGTCACCTTTTGCAAAGTGACCCTTCTGGGGTTTGTTTACTTTAGAAGCCTTCAAATCATTAAAACCAACCTGAATTGCTTCATAGCCGTCGTTCTCTACTGTTTTCTTCTGCACAACCACGCAAGGGCCTGCTTCGATAACAGTTACGGGAACTACGTTTCCGTTTGCGTCAAAAAGCTGAGTCATACCAAGCTTTTTTCCAACTAAACCTTTTTGCATTTTTATTTTCCTCCTTATTGGTTATTGGTTGACACATTGTGCCAACTTGACCAGCCGACGAGATTTAAAATTAAAGCTTAATTTCAAATTCAACGCCTGCGGGAAGCTCAAGACCTGTCAGAGCCTCAACAGTTTTGTTTGAAGGTCTGAGAATGTCGATAAGCCTTTTGTGAGTTCTCATTTCGAACTGCTCACGGCTGTCCTTATATTTGTGAACAGCACGGAGAATCGTAACGATTTCTCTTTCGGTAGGTAGCGGTACGGGACCAGATACTCTAGCGCCTGTACGCTTTGCAGTTTCAACAATCTTTTCTGCAGCTTGATCTACCAAAGCGTGGTCGTATCCCTTGATACGAATTCTGATTTTCTCTTTAGCCATTTTGTTGTCGCCTCCTTAAAATGTTGGCGGGCAAAACTTACACGGCGCCGGGTGTTTCAACCCTGCGCATTTTAAAACCGGATAGGCTGGGGTCGCAGACTATGCCGGGAGACAGCAATTGCAGCTGTCTGGTTTAAAAAAGGTCGCAAGAATCCTTTAATAAACACTTTTTTAAGTTTCATCGCCCGGTTTAAAATCGGACATACTCCGCGGAAATTTCCCGACTCAGGGTCGGCCACCTCCCGCATCAACGCACATCTGCACGCATTACGTGCCTATACATAATAACACAAAAATCCAGTATTTGCAAGAGTTTTTTTGATTTTTAATGTCTTTTTTTAGACATTTTTGAATTTTTGTCAAAATCTCTCATTTACACGAATTTTAAAATTCGTTTTTGTGCAAAATAACGATATTTTTACCTCTTTTTGGCTTGTTTACAACCCATTTTTTTTAAAGAATTAGATGCTTTTACAGTAAAATAACCTATATTTTTCTTAAACAGATGAAAATGAGTAAAAATCTGCCTGAAAATGATAAAAGGGGCTGCATCACACAACCCCTTAAGTTATACATTGTTTATTTTCTCTAATTTTAAAATATTTAAAAGGATAATCAGTTTTCATTTTTATAAAGAGCCGCCTTGTGCGCGGCTTTTTTAAGCTCTAAAGCCTCTGCTTCGGTTATGCCTATAAGGGCGCCGTCCATAACTGTTGTTACAATACCTTTAGTTAAATCCACCTTGGTATCCTCTGCGCAAATACCGGTGAAAAACTCATACCAAGTTAATGCGGCGGCAACACGACCTTTTTCAGAAAGATGGAAGCCATCACGTGTGAAGGACAACTCCTTCTCGGTTGCAAAAAGCTCCTCCCCTATTTTACCCCTTAATATTTGTATTGTTTCACCCGAAGGGATAATGGGCGCAAAGCCATACTTTTTTGAATACTGTGCATAAGTGTCTTTAATTGCATTGTACATTTTTATTTGAGAATAGTCGTATATATCATAGCCCTCTTTATCCAAACCGTCTTTATAAGGCCACGTCATATGGAAAACTATTTTAGCCTTTGGGCAGTATTCTTTAAATCTGGTTAAAAGCTTGTTTAAATAAGGCTCATATGTTTCGGGTCTGCCGCTTAAGGTGCTAACCTGCTGAATTGTTATGTAGTCCCAATCGGTTGCGGTGAGCGCCTGCTCCATATTAACGTTTGAAAAATACTCGGTGGCATTGGGTTTTCGATAGCTTAACAAATAACTACCCGAATTGGTAATAGAATTATTATAATGCCTTTTAAGTGAGCAACCACCAATAGAGCAATCGGCAACACGAAGGTCGGTTCCGTCTGCTATAGCGATTTGCGGAATAAAGGCAGTACCATCATTAGAAAAGCTATTACCAAAAGCCAAAACCTTAATGGTATTATTGGTTCTTGGCGGCTCGTTAAAAACAATAGGTGTTACATAAACTTGATTTGGGGATTTTTTAATGGTTATGGCATCTATAAACAGGGTGTCCTCTTTTTTAGATAACTCGCCCGTGCTTGTGTAACAAACAAGTATACCGAACTGTTCATACTTATTAAACATACATTCATTAATTTTAAATTTAAAATTAGTGTTTTCCCATCTGCCCGTAGCGGCTACGGTGCCTTTACCCGCTACACCAGAGCAGCTTTCTTTAAAATCGCCATCTGCCCCATTATAACCTACTATGTATATCTTTTCGATTTTACGTTTTTTATCTTCTGTATACTTTAACATCTTCCATTCAACAGAAAGATGGTAAACAACATCTTTATCTAATTTTGATTTATCAAAAGGAATTAAGATAGCCTCGCCCACTGCATAAACAGCGCAGGTCTTATTACCTGTTCTTGCACCCTTTTTACTAACCGAAACACTGCACTCTTTATCGCTAAAAACTTTAACGATATTTTCGATGGTTTCTTTTGAATTTTCAAAGTCTTCATAATAAACGCAGTCGTTTGGGTCTACTTTTTCTACCGCGCGCTTAGACTTTTGCAAAAGCCGAACATCCTTAATATCAAAGCAGTATCCGTCAGCGCCGATGCCTCTATACCCAAAGCAAACCGACGCTACTTGTGAATATTCATTTTCCACATCTGAAACAGCGGTAAATTTTGCCGTTACCTTTTTCCAGTTTGAATAAGCAAGGTTAAGATCGGACGCCTCACCGAAAATTTCATACTGTTCTTTTTTTGATAAGATAGAAGTACCCTTGGCTATATAGGGTTCAACACCCTCAATTTCCCAAATTGCAGAAAAATCTCCTCTGCGCACACCCTTATAGGCGTACAAATTATTGCTTGTTTCATCACCCTTTGGAAGGGTTGAAACGCTAAGTCCGCTTTCGCTTAATTCGGGTTGATATAGCACCACTGTTGGTGAAAAGTAAAAATCATTAATCACATGAGGTTTGCTTTCTTTTGGTATGCGAATATAAAAGCTAAGCTCATATTCGCAACTCGGCTCTAAAGAAAAAACAGGGCTAATAGCAGAAGCGAAGGCTCTGCTCTTTGAGCTTTTAACCCGTGCGAAATAGGTGTTATCTTCCAATAAATATTCCACATTAGACTCTGAATAGAAAATCCAACCTGTTTTTTTATCCGAGCCAAAGCTTGAACTCATTATAGCTTCCGCTTTCAAAATAACACTCCCTTAATACAATCAAACCGAATACAACATTATTATAAAACCGTTGGCTTTAATTGTCAATAAAATATAGGTAAATGCTATTTTAAAAACAAACCGACTGAGGCTATACTATTTTACTTATTGCAAAGGCAATGCACAGCAAAACTATTCCGCTAATTAAAAGTATTTTTCTTCGCCTTTTTTGCGCCGCTCTTCTCCTTGCGCTCATGCTTCTTCCAAGACCCATTGGTGAAAAAGTTAAGGAGCCTATCATTCTTTTCGCTTCCCTGTTAAGCCGCTCGGGCGAAAGGTTTACAAATTCCGGCTTTACAAACAAAAGCGCCCTTTCAAAATACCTGTTTTCGGTTTCGCTCAATTCAATTATGGATTTATTTGTTCCTCTTAACATACTGCCACCTCACATAAGTTTTCAATCACATTTTTGACAGTAAAAAAAGTTTTATACAGTTTGTAATTGTTATTTTTGGTTGATAACTGTTGATAACTATGTTAATAACTCAAATAACCCTCTGTTCATCACATTTGTATTTTTAAACTTTATCGCATTAAAGTACTAAGTTTGTTACAATTCGTAGAAAAGTTTTTCTTGCTTTTTTGAAAGCGCTATGCTATAAAGTCAACTGTGTTTAATATACGGACATTTTTTTATTAAGCTTATGCTTTTAAGCAAAAACCCGATGCCTGTTTTTTTAAAAACAGGAATCGGGTTTAATTAACTTTTATCGGCAGTTTTATTCATTTGAAGCTGAGCCATAACAAGATTATAGTAAATACCTTTTTTCTTTAGGAGTTCATTATGACTGCCTATTTCGGCTATTTTGTGGTCATCAACAACCGCTATCCTGTCGGCACAACGTAGTGTTGAAAGTCTGTGAGCTATTGCAAAGGTAGTGCGGTTATGCCTTAGGCGCTCTAATGCCTGCTGAACCAAATATTCGCTTTCGGTATCAAGCGCGGAGGTTGCCTCATCTAAAATAAGTATTTTAGGATTATTAAGAATAGCTCTGGCTATTGCAATTCGTTGCTTTTCGCCACCCGAAAGGCTATGCCCTTTTTCACCCACATAGGTGTTGTAGCCATCGGGAAGTCTGCAAATAAAATCGTGCGCGTTGGCAACCTTAGCCGCCATAATGATTTCGCTCATTGTGGCATTGGGATTTGAAAACCTTATGTTCTGCAAAACAGAACCCGCAAATAAAAAGGTTTCCTGCAATACAACACCTATCTGACTGTGATAGCTTTCGGTATTATAATCACGTATATCTACTCCGTCTATGCAAATTGAACCCTCATCTACATCATAAAGGCGCATTACAAGGTTAATAAGAGTAGATTTGCCTGCGCCCGACGAGCCTACAAGTCCAATCATCTCCCCTGCCTTTACGTCTAGCGTAACGCCATCAAGCACCGGCTCATGGGAGCTATAGCCAAAAACTACATCCTTAAACTGCACATCGCCCGTTATTTCACGGGATATAGCATTCTCTCTTTGCAGAACCTTTGGCTTTTCGCCTAATACGTCATAAATTCTTTCTAAGCTGGTAGACATATTAATAATATCACGCGGAAGGAAGGTCATAGAATGAATTGGGCCAAGCAGCATAGATGTATATGCCACAAATTGCATAAGCTCACCGGGAGTCATCTGACCCTGCAAAACGTTAAGACCACCTGCATAAATTATAAAATAGGTTCCGAAAGAAAAAACCAATGAAACTATAGGATAAAAAATAGCAAAGAATTTTTCGTTTTTGTAGTTGGTTTCGGCGTAGTTTTCATTAGCGCTGCGAAACTGTTCGATTTCGGTTTTTTCTTTGCCGTAGGTTTTTACAATTCTTATACCCGAAAGTACATCTTGAAGTTTATTTTGTATAACGTCCATTTTGCGCCTAAGATTTGAAAAAATTCTATGTATTTTAGGCCAGAAGGTTTTTGTGAAAATCACCATGAACGGCACAAACGAAAAAGAAATGAGTGCAAGCTTCCAATTCATTATAAGCATAATTGTGATAAGCGTTATAAAGTAAAAAACTTGATTAAAGGAGTGTGCGAATGACCGGTTTAAAAAATCGCTTACGCGGGTTGTATCACCCATAATACGTTCAACAAGCTCACCGGTATTTCTTGAGTCAATATTTGAAAGTGATAATTCTTGAAGTTTTACACTAAGCTTTTTTCTAAGCTTATAAACGACGTTTACGCCTAATTTTCCTGAAAAATATGCCTTGCAAAAATAAATGACAAGGCCTATTAAAATAACACCGAAATAAATTGCAAAAAAGACTAAAACATCCCCTACAGTTCCGGTGCCTGTTGCAAGATGATTATCTACAAAAATTCGAAGTATGTATTCTTTTGAAACACCTACCGCCGTATCTAAAAGCATAAAAAAGATAATAACCATAAGCATTAATTTGTTTTCTCTACAAATATCAAAAAAACGTTTTAGGTTGCCACCTGTTTTATTGCATTTTGGGCATACTGCAGTGCCGCGAAGAATTCTGCCGCATTTCGGACAGTGCTTTTCCTTATCATTATTTTGAATGCGCCGTTCGACTTCACCTTTTAAAAGTAAATTTGCCCCTCTTACAACACTTGCAACACCCGAAGCATATCGCATACTACACCTTGCAAATGGGTATTCTTCACCATTAATTTTAACAGTAATTAGAGTTCCGTTAGTTTGAACACGATTAATTATCTTTTCGATTTTATCAAAAGGATGGTAATTTAACTCCTCATTTTCAAAAAGGAATATTCCACTTTTTGTAGCGCCAACAAAGGAATCTGTTGTGAATAAACCGCCCTTGGTTAAATCAACGGGGAAACAGTATATAGGCGTATCTGAGCAGACTTCTTTAAGCTTATTAAGTTTTTTGCTGTCAAGCGGTAAATTAAGCTCCATTATGCTCTCTCCCTATCTTAATTTATACCTTACTGACTATAAGAATAAATCAAGCTTTTTTAATTCCTTCGCTGTAAGCTTGGTGACGTCCTCTATTTCAAAGCGGTTTTCATCGGTATCCTTAATAATAACCCTATCTTCGTTTTTGGTAACAGCACCCGAAGCACCTGCTGAGGTTGCAAAGCTACACTTGCCCTTATCGGTTAAAACGTTCCAATATGCGTGACCGTACTCTTCGCTGATTGAAATTATTTTTGTGATTTTAGGCATAAAATAACGAATTTCTAACTGCTTTGAAATTAGTTCAAACACCGAACTATCAAAATTATTTAAATTGTCTATAATTCCAATTTCTTCCTGTTTTCCATCTAGTCGGCGAACAGAAATAAACTCCCAAGGTGCCGAAAAGGGAAATGTGCGAATTAGGTTTACATGTCCGTAATCCTCATTTCCGATTTTAAGGCCTACAAAACCGCCCTTAGTTTCATAAAACTGAGCATTTTGCTCAGTTAAATAATTAATTGTAAGTTGTTTTTGAACCTTTTGATTTTCAAGTTCTAAAATATCTTTTTCCATCTTAATCGCCTAAACCTCTCATTGCCAAAGCCTTTGTTTGTATTTGAAAAAGCTTGTAATAGGTTCCTTTTTGTTTAATAAGCTCTTTATGTGTACCCTTTTCTGCTATTACTCCGTTATCCAAAACAATAAGCTCATCTGCATCATTTAAGGTGGACAATCTATGAGCAATAGAAAGCGTGGTTCGGTTTTTAATAAGTTCGGTAAGGGCTGCTTGAATTTTGCGCTCGGTTTCGGTATCCACCGCCGCAGTAGCTTCATCTAAAATAAGTATTCTTGGATTAGCTAAAATAGCTCTTGCAATGGATATTCTTTGCCGCTCACCGCCCGAAAGGCTACGACCGCCCGTGCCAACCACGGTATCATACCCTTCGGGAAGCTTGCAAATAAAATCGTGACAGCCCGATGCAATAGCCGCCTTTAAGACCTCTTCTTTATCGGCATTCGGATTTGCATATGCAATATTTTCAAAAATTGTAGCCTTAAAAATATAGGTTTCCTGACTTACCATTGCTATATTTTTTCTTAAATCGGAAAAAGCCATATCGCGGACATTTATGCCGTCTATTAAAATTTTACCCGATTTTGTATCATAAAGGCGTGTTATAAGGTTAGCGAGTGTAGATTTACCCGCACCCGATTTGCCAACAATACCTAACATTTTACCCGCTTCAACATTAAGGGAAATATTTTTTAAAATATCACGATTTTCCTCATAACCAAAGGTAACGTTTTCAAGTCTGATTTCGCCCTTCATATTTTCAAGCCTTACGGGGTTTGGCTTTTCTACAACCTCAGGCTTAGCATCAAGAATTTCAAATATTCTTTGCGCCGAGTTCATAGAGCCCGACCACCACTGGAATATATTAGAGAAAAAGTCGGTTGGACCTGCCAAAAGACCAACATAACCCGTAAAGGTAATAAGCGTACCATAACTTATTTGCGGGGAAAACACCTTTATAACAAAAAGTGCGCCTATGGTCCAGGTTAAAACTGCTGAAAGTGATTTTGCAATATGAAAGATTACAACGAATTTATTGTTAAAAATTATCTGAGCGTGGGATACCTCTTTGATTTGCTTGTTTGCGCGGTTCAAAGCATCGGCTTCATCATTTTCGCGGCCAAACGCCTTAACAACTCTAGCTCCAGTAACGTTGTCATTAACGCGCGCCCTCATATCACGCGAAGCCTGAAATCGCTTACTGTTATAGTGCCATAGCACCGGCTCAAGCTTCAAGCTGACAAAAACAACGGGCGGTAAAGAGATTATTGCAACGATAGCAAGTAACCAATTTTCCATAAACATAACAATACAAGAAAAAATAACGGTGAATATATTAGGAAGAACAAAAGGAATACCGTCAATAAAAATGTTTGAAACCTGTGTAGCATCCTCCGTTACCCTTGCCATTAATCCGCCTGTTTTTTTGCCTGTAAAAAAGGAAACAGAAAGCTTTTGAACTGCATCGAAAACCTTGTTTTTAATATCACAAACAACTCTGGGCACAATTTTTGCAACAATAACGCCCTTTATTATGCCAAAAAATTGCTCTAAAAGCTTTAAAACAATCATTGTAAGAACTAGCATTAAAAGCAAAACGGAAAAATCGTTTATTGGAATAATTTTTAATATTTCGGTATTTTTAGTCTTTGAAAGAATTTCATCATAAAGAATACTACCGCTTAAATAGGGCCATATAGCACCCATTAAAGCGCCCACAATACTAAGAACGCATATTATAAAAATGCCTACTGAGTGTGGCTTGAAAAATGACGCCAAACGGAAAAACAGTTTTCGCTTATCCATACATTTAGGACAAATGTTTCTGTGCTTTTCGGGGTATGGAGTTCCGCAATTAGGGCAAAAGGCTTCTACCGTTTCTTCAAACAATAAATCTTCCTGAATTTTTTCACCGCAAATAAGCTTTTTAAGAATGTTGTTAAAGCGGTTAATTCTGCCCTTAAAGGCATTGGTAAATCCGCATAAAGCAGTTTCCACACCCAAAATATCCATTCTGAATATTCCGCCAACTACCATAGGGTCAACTGCGGGGTTGGAGATAGCCTTTATTTCATATGAATTGAAAATAAAGTTCTTATAATCAATCGGAAGCTCTTTAAATCCGCTAAAAAGTCGCTCGGTTGTGGGTACCGCCTCAAAGCCGTGAATAAGCTCGTTTTTTGTAAGAATTAAAACGTTTTTTACAACGTTGCAGTTTGCATCCATATCTGCTGAGGCAAACACAAGCACTTGCTCTGTCAATAATTTCTTATCCCTCAAAACTTTTTCAAGCTCGTTTGGCACTTGTGCCACTGAAATGCGTTTTTCCATTATTTTCACCACCATTGTACCATATAATAGCACCTGCATATTTCATTGTCAAGCCGTAAAACAACTTTTTTACGACAAAAAAATAATAAAGATAAAATAATTGCAAATTAGATAAAAAATAAGGTCAAACACAGTTTTTAAGCAGTGCTTGACCTTTAATTTATTACTTACATTTTTAATAAACAACTATTGCATCGGCTAGCTGACTATCAATACAATACCTTGAATCCTTAATAGAAACAACACAGTTTTTCTTGCGTTTTGTAATAACGGTTATGGGTTCACCACTATAACAGCCTAACGAAAAAAGAAAGGCGCTAAGCTCTTCATCGTTAATATCAATACGCTGAACGACATATTCCTTGCCCTCTTCGGCTAATGTTAGTTTCATAGTATCACCCTTTTCAAGACTCAATTAGCATATGCTAACTGATAATAATATATCAAAAATCGCTTCAATTGTCAATAAATGAAAGTAAATTTTTACACATTTTTATATTTTTGCTCTTTTTGCAAATAGTTTGACATATTGGGTGATAAATGCTAAAATTACGATATGGATATTTTTAACTGGATAGACAAAAACTCTGCCTCATTAAAGGGCAAAAGGGTTGCAATAAGCGGTTCAACGGGCGGAATTGGCAGGGAGCTTTGTTTTTATCTTGCCTACCTTAAGGCTGATTTAATTTTAATGGACCGTAATGAGAAAAAGATGGGCAACCTTGAAGCCGAACTTTCAAATCGCTTTAACGGGGTTAATATTACAAAAATCAAGCTCGACCTTTCGGATATGGGTGTGGTTAGGTCTGCCGTAAATGAGCTTAGACCCCTCTCCCCCAATATAATAATTCTTAACGCCGGTGCTTACAGTGTGCCTCGCTATAAATGTAATACCGAATTGGACAACGTTTTTCAAATTAACTTTGCTTCCCCCTATTATATGATAAAAAGTCTGCTGCCTATTATTAGAAAAAACAAAGGGCGAGTTGTTGCGGTTGGAAGCATAGCGCATAATTATTCAAAGCTTGACATTGCCGATACCGATTTTTCCACCCGTAAAAAAGCAAGTCTTGTTTACGGTAACGCCAAAAGATTTTTAATGTTTTCTTTATTTGAGCTTTTTAAAACCGAAAAGGATGCCTCACTTTCGGTTGTGCATCCGGGAATTACCTTTACGGGAATAACAGCCCATTACCCAAAACTGATTTTCGCCATAATAAAACACCCTATGAAAATAATTTTTATGAAACCAAAAAAGGCGGCGCTTTCGGTGCTAAAGGGAGTGTTTGAAGCCACCGACTACCACCGCTGGATTGGTCCTAGACTGTTTAATATATGGGGACTGCCTAAAAATAAACTCTTAAAAACCTGCAGTAAAAACGAAAGCAAGCAAATTTTCATCGAAGCCGAAAAAATATATAAAAAGCTAGAAAATCCCGATTAAAGCAGATTAAACGCTTTAATCGGGACATTTTTGTTATAAAAATTAGTTTATTTCAAATATGATTGCAGCTGCCTGTTTTGCACATTTTTTAAGACTTTCTAAAACCGCAAATTCCTTTAAAGAGTGCATATTTCCACCCTCAACGCCAAGTGCATCAACCGTGGTAAGACCAAACTCGGTAGCGTGCGCGGCATCAGATGCGCCGCCTCTTTTTAAAATAAATGTTATTTTCCATAAAACCGCCCCAAAAAATAAGTATAATATGATTATACATCTGTTATATATTTTTTCAAGGCTTTTG
>JAFSDM010000039.1 GCA_017436225.1 Clostridia bacterium
CAGCCAAAAATTGAGCTTTTAAAATTCTGCGACCTAAAACGGACAGAATTTCGAGTGATTTTTGGTGCGGAAGAATCCGTCAGGCTAACGCCTACGGGTGATGACAAACCGAAAAGTGCCGAAAGAATGCCGTTTTAGGCAAGTTCGGATTATTTGTGTTTGCTTATATGCGAATATTGTGGATACAAAGTTTTCGCTATGTATCCACAAGCATATTCATAACAAATTAATAGCATTTTTAAGCATCGATAGTAGAGATGGTAAGTGTGGTTTCCTCTAAAACATCAAGAAGAACCTTTACGGTATCAAGCGCGGTAAAGATGGTAACGTTATTTTCGGTTGCACACTGACGAAGCAGAGCGCCATCACTTTCCTGACCTGTTGAACCAATGTCACGAGTATTGATAACGTAAGCTATATGACCCTGACGGATAGCATCGGTAATATCCTCACCCTCATCGCTAATTTTCTTTCTTACGTGGGTACGAATACCGTTTTCCTTAAGGAATGCGGCGGTACCTGCGGTAGCTTCAATATTAAAGCCAAGGTTATAGAAGCGGCGGATAAGCGGTAATGCTTCTTCTTTATCCTTATCGGCGATTGTTGCAAGAACCGTACCGTAATTCTGAAGGTGCATACCGGATGCCTGAAGCGCCTTATAAAGTGCGCGGTTAAGCTTATCATCATAACCGATAGCTTCACCGGTAGACTTCATTTCGGGAGAAAGGTAAGCATCAAGACCGCGAAGCTTATTGAAGGAGAATACGGGGGCCTTTACGTACCAACGCTTTTTCTCTTCGGGGTAAATATCGAATATCCCCTGCTCTTTAAGGCTCTTGCCCATAATAACCTCGGTAGCAATATCTGCAAGGCTGTAGCCTGTTGCCTTTGAGAGGAAGGGAACGGTACGTGATGAACGTGGATTAACCTCGATAATATAAACATCATCATTTTCATCTACGATAAACTGAATATTGAAAAGACCGATGATACCAATTCCAATACCAAGCTTTTTAGCGTATTGAAGGATTATACCCTTAACCTTATCTGAAATACTGAAGGTAGGATAAACGCTGATAGAGTCACCGCTGTGAACGCCTGTACGCTCAACAAGCTCCATAATACCGGGAACAAATACATCTCTACCATCACAAATAGCGTCAATCTCTACTTCTTTACCCTGAATATATTTATCAACCAAAACGGGCTTGTCTTCATCAATTTCAACGGCAGTTTTAAGGTAGTTGCGAAGCTGAGCCTCGTTAGCAACTATCTGCATTGCACGACCACCCAAAACGAAGCTTGGGCGAACAAGCACGGGGTAGCCGATTTCAGCGGCGGCTTTAATACCGTCTTCAATCTTGGTTACAGCGTGACCCTTTGGCTGAGGAATATTAAGCTCGGAAAGGAGCTTTTCAAAGCTATCGCGGTTTTCTGCGCGCTCAATAGCATCGCAGTCGGTACCGATAATTTCAACTCCGCGCTGACGGAGCGGCTCTGCAAGGTTGATTGCAGTTTGACCGCCAAGAGAAGCAATAACGCCATCAGGCTTTTCAAACTCGATGATGTTCATAACATCTTCGGGAGTGAGCGGCTCAAAATAAAGCTTATCGGCAGTGGTATAGTCGGTGGATACGGTTTCGGGGTTGTTATTGATAATGATTGCCTCATAACCCGATTTTTTAATTGTGGTTACGGCGTGAACGGTTGAATAGTCAAACTCAACGCCCTGACCTATACGAATAGGACCTGCGCCTAAAACAACAATCTTCTTTTTATTTGTAAGGCGAGATGCGTTTTCGCCTGTGTATGAAGAATAGAAGTAAGGAATATAAGCGTTTGTGTGGCAGGTATCTACCATTTTGTAAATTGGGAAAAGACCTTTTTCTTTTCTCATTGCAAAAACTTCAAGCTCGTTTACGCCCCAAAGCTTTGCAATAAACTTATCGCCAAAGCCCATAATCTTCGCGGCTTTAAGGGTTTTAAAATCACCTTTATTCTCTTTTAAGGTTTTTTCCATTGCTACGATGTTTTTAACCGCTTCAAGGAAGTATTCGGTTATCATAGTAACCTCGTGAACCTTTTTAATATCTGCATTTCTGCGGAAAAGTTCAGCAATACAGAAAATATTATCATCCTTGAACTCTTTGAGATAATCAAAAAGCTCCGTCTCGCTCATACCGTCAAACTTGGGCATATAGAAATGGCAGCAGCCAATCTCGAGTGAACGAACAGATTTAAGCAAACATTCCTCTAAATTAGAGCCAATACCCATAATCTCACCGGTAGCCTTCATTTGTGTACCGAGAGTGTTTTTTGCGGTTGCAAATTTATCAAACGGGAAACGTGGAAGCTTTGCAATTACGTAATCCAAAACGGGCTCAAAAGCGGCGGTTGTGTTTGCAATTACAATATCCTCCAAAGCCATACCAACTGCAATTTTAGCAGTAACCTTAGCAATGGGATAACCGCTAGCCTTAGATGCCAAAGCAGAGGAACGGGAAACACGTGGGTTTACTTCTATTAAATAATACTCGCTTGAAGTGGGGTTAAGTGCAAACTGAACGTTACAACCGCCCTCGATTTTAAGCTCACGAATAAGCTTGATAGCAGAATCGTTAAGCATTTTTAAATCGTGGTCGTTAAGTGTCATAATAGGAGCAACAACAATAGAGTCACCTGTATGAACACCAACGGGGTCGATATTTTCCATACCGCAGATGGTGATAGCGTGGTCGTTAGAGTCACGCATAACCTCAAACTCAATTTCCTTATAGCCTTTAACCGATTTTTCAATTAAAACCTGATGAACGGGAGAAAGTTTAAACGCATTAAGACCTACTTCAACAAGCTCTTCTTCGCTGTAAGCAAAGCCGCCGCCTGTACCGCCCAAGGTAAATGCAGGGCGAAGAACAACAGGATAGCCGATTCTTTTAGCGGCCTGCTTAGCTTGTTCAATATCGTATGTGATTTCAGAAGGAATAACAGGCTCTCCAATAGACTGACAAAGCTCTTTAAAAAGCTCTCTATCCTCAGCGCGTTCAATACTTGCGCTGCTTGTACCTAAAAGCTCAACACCACATTCTTTTAAAATGCCTTTTTCTTCAAGCTGCATTGCAAGGTTAAGACCTGTTTGACCGCCGATACCTGGGATAATAGCATCGGGACGCTCATAGCGTAAGATTTTAGCAACGTATTCTAAGGTTAAGGGTTCCATATAAACCTTATCAGCAACGATGGTGTCGGTCATAATGGTAGCGGGGTTAGAGTTGCAAAGAATAACCTCATAGCCCTCTTCCTTAAGTGCAAGACAAGCCTGAGTGCCCGCATAGTCAAACTCTGCTGCCTGACCTATAACGATAGGACCTGAGCCTATAATTAAAATCTTTTTTAAATCTTTTCTTTTAGCCATTTTTACTTCCTCCTAATTTTCTTCTCTATCTGTTATATTATATACAACATTGTCATTAAGTACAGTCATAAGGCATTTACCAAAAAGCTTTTCTCCCTTAAAGGGGGTTGCCCTACCCTTTGATAAAAATTCATCGGGATTAACTGTAAACTCGGCGTTTAAATCCCAAACGGTAAAGCCGCCGTCAAACGGTATATCAAAACGCTTGCGCGGATTTATTGCCATAAGCTCTATTAGCCTTTCAAGGGTTATTATATCCGTTTTAACAAGCTTGGTGTACATAACCGCAAATGCAGTTTCAATTCCTACAACACCCATTAAGCTGCCCGAAAGTCCTTTGGATTTTTCATCACAGGTGTGGGGTGCGTGGTCGGTGGCTATCATATCAATAGTGCCGTCTATAATGCCTTCTATAAGGGCTTTTCTATCCTCAGGGGAACGAAGCGGCGGATTCATTTTAAAGCGGCCATCTTCCAATAAATTGCTATCATCAAGTGTAAGATAGTGCGGTGCGGTTTCGCAGGTGATGTTTACACCTTCTGCCTTAGCTTTTCTTATAAGCTCTACGCTCTCTTTAGCGGAGATGTGGCAGACGTGGTATTTACAGCCTGTTTTTCTCACAAGCTCAATATCGCGCTTTATGGGTCCCCATTCGCTTTCACTGCAAATGCCCTTGTGCCCGTGCGCTTTGGCATATTCACCATCGTGGATATAACCGCCAAAGAGAAGTGAATTATCCTCACAGTGCGCCGAAATGATTTTGTTTAGGCTTTTTGCCTTCTCCATAGCCTTTAGCATAAGTTCTTCGGACTGAACTCCCCTACCGTCATCAGAAAAACCTGCAACGTAGGGTGCCATAGCTTCAAGGTCGGCCAGCTCTTCGCCCTTTTGACCCACCGTTATGGTGCCGAAGGGAAGAACCTTAATCACAGCGGTTTTATTTATTATATCAAGCTGAAGCTTTAAGTTTTCTAAGCTGTCAGGCGGCGGATTTAAATTAGGCATTGAACAAACCGCAGTATATCCGCCCCTTGCAGAAGCCTTAGTTCCGCTTTCTATTGTTTCTTTTATAATAAAACCCGGCTCTCGAAGATGTACGTGAACATCAACAAAACCGGGAAAAATAAACATATTAGAAAAAACACTAACACCCGCCATACCGTCTTCGGTAAGGTCGCAAGTGGGGATAATATGACCGTTGTTTACTAACAAATCTTGTTTAGAAAATACGCCATCTTTAAAAATATGGGCATCCTTAAAAAGTATTTTCATATGGTCACACCCTTCACTTATTCTCACAAATACACCCATCCCGAAAATAAGCGGAATGGATGAACCTGAAGTCTTAAATATTTGTTTTAAATATTATACTAAAAAAGCGGTGTTATGTCAAGGGTTAGGAGTCTATTTTTTTACACAAAAAAACAATTTGTTTTAAGTTTTTTAATGTTAAAAAAATAGGTTGAATTTTCAAAACCCAAGGTGGAATTTTACCACCTTGGGTTTTATGCACTCTATAAACTTTTATCTAACGGGTGAAGCTATAGATATAAACATCTACACAGCCGGTACGGCAGAAGGCTCCTTTTTTAAGAAGTCCTTCATTTTTAAAGCCAACACGCTCTAAAAGGCGGCAGGAGGCTTCGTTTTCGGGCATAACCTTTGCCTGAACACGCTGAACAAAAAGTTCTTTTAATAGGTAATTTACCAGCTCCTTTAAGGCTTCGGTTGCATAGCCGTTATGCCAATAGGCTTTAGATAGCGTATAGCCCACCGTTAAGATTTTCCCTGAATAATCGGACTCTACTATACTGATTGTGCCAATAACCTTTTTATCTTCCCTATGCTCAATAGCCCAAGTGTAGCTATTGTAAGAGCCTTTTCGTTTAAGCCAAGTCACAAAGGCGCGTGTTTCACCTAAATTTTTATGGGGATACCAATCGGCATATTTTGAAGATGCGGGGTCACTGCAAAATTCAAAAATATCCTTCACATCTAAAAAGGACGGAGCGCGAAGAATTAGCCTTTCGGTAAAAATGGTGCGATGTGGCGAAGTTTTAAAAAACATACAAATTTCTCCGTTAGAAAAGTGATAACTGGTTGCTATCGGGCAGACCGTTTAAAACGCCTATGGAATCTAACTGCTCTAAGATGGTTTTGGAAATACCCGACTCTATTCGGAAATCTTCTTTTGAAAGGAAATCTCCTTTTTGGGCGGTTTCATAAATCGCCCAAGCGGCGGTATCACCTACTCCGTTTAAGGCACCAAACGGCGGGCGCATTTTACCATCTTCCATCAAATACTTAACGGCGTGGGATTTTTTAAGGTCTAAAGGTAAAACCTCTAAGCCGCGCTGAAGCATTTCATTCATAATAAGCATATTTTCATAAACTGCCTGCTCCTTATTACTTGCTTCCCTACCCTTTGCTTTAATTTCATTAAGCAGGCGGCGAACTGCATCCTTACCCTTCAAAAGAGTTAAAATATCAATATCACCTGGGCGGGCGGTAAAGTACGCACAGTAAAAAGCAATAGGCTTATAAACCTTATACCAAGCAAGTCGAAGCGCCGCAATAACGTAGGCGGCAGCGTGAGCTTTAGGGAACATATACTTAATTTTTTTACAGGAAGCGATATACCATTCGGGAACCTTTACTGCGCGCATATCATCTTCCATTTGGTTCCACTCATCCTCCGAAACCTTACCCTTGGCAACAAGACCTTTACGAACGGTTTCGGTGATTTTAAAGGCTCTACCCTCATCCATACCCTGATTTATGAGGTAAACCATTATGTTATCACGAGTACCGATAACCTCGGAAATGGTGCATTTACCGCTATCGATAAGGTCTTTAGCGTTACCAAGCCAAACGTCAGTACCGTGGGAAAGACCTGAAATCTGAAGTAGGTCTGAGAAGTTTTTAGGCTTACAGTCCATTAACATTCCGCGAACAAACTGAGTGCCAAACTCGGGCAGACCGTAGGTGCCTGTTTTGGAGTCTATTTGCTCGGGGGTAACACCGAGCGCTTCTGTGGAAGTGAAAAGACTATAAACGGCGGGATCGGACATCGAAATATCTATAACGGGAACGCCGCTATACTCCTCCAAATACTTATAGGTAGTTGGAACAACGTGACCGAGCTCATCAAGCTTTAAGATAGTATCGTGAATTGAATGGAAGTCAAAGTGGGTTGTTAAAATGTCGCTTTTGGGGTCATCAGCAGGGTGCTGAATTGGGCAAAAATCGTAAATAACCTTGTCCCTAGGCACTATAACCATACCTGCGGGGTGCTGACCCGAGGTTGCTTTAATTTTACATCCCTCTACCTTTTTGGCAAGGCGGTTCATTTCCGCCTGACTTAAGGTAATACCCTTTTCTTCACAGTACGCCTTAACGTAACCGAAGGCGGTTTTTTCGGCGATGGTAGAAATTGTACCCGCTTTAAAAACGTTTTCTTTACCGAACAAGGTTTCGGTATATTTTTGAACCTCACTTTGATATTCATCAGAGAAGTTAAGGTCAATATCGGGCACCTTATCACCCTTAAAGCCCAAGAAGGTTTCAAACGGAATATCGTGACCGTCACGCTTAAGGGGTGTACCGCACTCGGGACAGTTTTTCTCGGGCAAATCGAAGCCTGAGCCTACGTCACTGCTTTTAAAGAACTGACTCCATCGGCAGTTAGGGCAATGATAGTGCGGTTGCAAGGGATTAACCTCAGAAATACCCGACATAGTGGCAACAAAGGAAGAACCAACCGAACCACGCGAGCCTACTAAATAGCCGTTTGCTTCACTATAAGCAACAAGCTTTTGAGCTGAAATATACATTATGGAGAAACCGTTATTGATAATACTATCAAGCTCTTTATTAAGGCGTTTGGTAACAATTTCGGGGATTTCGCCCTTAAATTCGTACATTTTTTTGGCTCTATCCCAACAAAGCTCACGTAGTAAATCATCCGAGCCTTCAATAACGGGTGGATAGCTTCCCTTTGGCACAGGGATAACCTCATCACTTATCATATCGGCAATTTTATTTGGATTATCTATAACGAATTCTCTTGCTCTTTCGCCAAAATAGGAAAAATCTTCGAGCATTTCGTTAGTTGTTTTTAAATACAAAGGCGCTTGATTATCAAAATCTTCATAGCCTTGAACTGCCATAAGAATTTTACGAAGCAGAGCATCTTCGGGGGTGAGAAAATGCACATCGCCCGTAGCAACTACGGGAAGACCGATCTTATCTGCCAACTCTACAATTTTTCTATTATAGTCTTTTAAAACCTCATCAGAAGTTACGTGGCGGTAGGGGTTAGGTGTAACCACACCTTTTTTATTTACTTTATCCGGCTTAACCGAATCACGCACCATAAATTCATTATTGCCAAGGGGCTGAATTTCAAGGTAATCATAAAATTTTGCAATTTCTAAAAGCTCTTCATCGGATGCGCCGTGCAAGATTGCTTGATAAAGATCACCGGCTTCACAGGCACTACCGATTATAAGACCTTCACGATGCTTTTCAATTTCACTTTTTCTGGTGCAAGGTCTTTTATAAAAATCCTCTACGTGAGCTTTTGAAACCAACTGATAAAGATTTTTAAGACCTACTAAATCCTTAACCAAAATAATTTGGTGGTAGCTACGGAGCTTGGTTATATCGGTTTCGCCCTTGGTATCATCCACAAAATAGGCTTCAACACCGTAAATAACCTTAAAATCATCTCCGCCTTTACGGATTTTGCCTACTGCTTCGGCGGCGGCGGGATATGACTGAACAACACCGTGGTCGGTAATAGCAACCGCCTTATGACCCCATTTGTGCGCGCGTTTTATAATATCACCCGCACTTGCAACGGCGTCCTTTGTAGACATATTGGTGTGGCAATGAAGCTCAACACGTTTTTCTTCGGCGGTATCGGTAATATCATAGCGGTCGATAACCGCCATACCTTTAACTTTATTTATTACAAAATCTTTTTCCCAATCATCATAAGCATACTCGCCCGCAAGAAGCAAGAAGTTGCCATCTACAACCGATGAAATACGAGAAATTCTATCCTTATCCATTAGCATTTTAACGTTTAAGGAATTTGTATGGTCGCTTAAAGAAAAGCTTACTCTATATTTATCGCCGCGCTTGGTAAGCTCGGCAGAATAATCACTAACCTCACCCCAAACGTAAAGTGACTGCTCTTCGGGTGCAATATCCAACATTCGCATTGGTTTGGAGTTTTCGGGAAGTCTGCCATAGAAAAGCTTTGGGGAATCTAAATAAACCATAAATCCGTTTTCGGGGGGAGCATCGGTGCGAACCTTTGTAAAAATCGGTTCGTTTGCGGGGTGTGCCGCCGACTTTGGCGCAGATGGCGTAAAGGTAGTATGCTCTACCACAGGTGGGACAAACGGCTCAAGATTTTCGGTTTTGCCGCTAAAATTTATTTGCAGACCTTTACCAAAACGATTTTTGCAAAGCTCGTTATACTGCCTTTCAAAGCCGGAAGCCTTTAAAGAGGAAAGTCCGCCGTTTTTAAGCTCTATATTAAGGGCATCACCCATAAGATTATACTCGGCATCATTCAAAAAGCCATTTACCATTGGGTTTTTAAACCTAAGCTCTTCTGCCATTTCTTTACAGGCAAGGGAGGAAAGCTCAACACCCGAAAAGCTATGAGTTAAAGTAATTCCGTTAAGCTTTAAGGCAGCAACAATCTCCCTTTGCATATTTGCAATAAGGGTGTAGGAAACATATTCATCAAAGCAAATATCAATATTCATTGTTCTGGCTTCCATACTAACGTCACAGCGTTTCACTTCGCCGTTTGGAAGACTGGAAATCAGAGTTTTGCTTAAAACCTTATCAAAAACACTATGTAGCTCCATTTAAATTATAACCTTTCAATCTCTTCTAAAAGTGCCGCAAGAAGTTTATCTTCAGGCAGTTTTTTTATAATCTCGCCTTTTTTAAAAATAATTCCCTCACCTTTACCGCCGGCTATGCCAATATCGGCTTCTCTGGCTTCACCCGGACCGTTAACAACACAGCCCATTATGGCAACGGTGATTTCTTTTTTGCAGTTTTTAAGAGCCTGCTCCGCCTTTTTGGCAAGTCCTACCAAATCAATAGAGGTTCTACCGCAAGTTGGGCAAGAAACAAATCTTACTCCGCCTTTTTTAAGACCTAAGGCTACCAAAAGCTCCTTACCCGCTTCAACCTCGGTTACGGGGTCATCTGTTAAGGAAACGCGTATTGTACTGCCTATTCCATTTAAAAGCAGACCTCCGATACCCGCCGCCGAGCGCAGCGTTCCCATACGGAGTGTACCCGCTTCGGTAACGCCCAGATGGAGCGGATATTTGCAAATTTCAGCCGCTAACATATATGTATCAAACATTGTTTTAACGTTTGAAGATTTAAGGGATAAAACTATTTGGTCGAAATCAAACTTTTCTAAAAGCTTTATGTGGTACATACCGCTTTCAACCAAGGCTTCGGGCGTGGGAGCGCCGTATTTTGCAAGAATATGCTTTTCTACCGAGCCGGAATTTACTCCGACTCTTATAGGGATATTCTTAAATCTACAAACATCTACAACCTGTTTTACCTTTTCATCATCGCCTATGTTACCGGGGTTTATGCGGATTTTATCTACACCTGCATAAGCGCTTTCAATGGCAAGCTTATAATCAAAATGGATATCGGCAACAACGGGAATTTTTACCGCCTCTTTAAGCTTTGAAATAAGCTCTACCGTTTTAATATCGGGTACCGAAACACGAATAATCTCACAGCCCGCATTTTCTAAAGCTACCGCCTGTGCAATATTTCCTTCAAAATCGGTTGAGTGGCGGTTGAGCATTGACTGCACCGAAACGGGCGCATCTCCACCCACAAATACGGCATTTTCGCCGCTGCCTATTTTAACCTTAACGGTATCTTCTCTTTTAAACATAGCGGTAACTTCCCCTTTTTTTCTAGAAAAATGCCCAGATATCCTTAACCAAAATTACAGCCATTAGGGTTAAAAGGAATATCATACCTACTGCGTGTACCCACTTTTCATACTTTTGGGGTACCGGTTTTCTGAATATCATTTCAATTAAAATAAACACAAGTCTGCCGCCATCGAGCGCAGGAATTGGAAGCAGATTAAAAATACCTAAATTTATAGTAATAAGGGCGATAAGCGGAAGCATATCAAAAACACCTGTTTTTGCCGCTTCGCCCAAGGTTGCGGTAACCTGAACGGGACCTGAAATATCGCTAACTCGGTATCTGCCTTTTATCATATCCACTAGGGAGAAAACGACCATTTTTGCATAGGAAACCGAGGTGTTTACCGTTTGCTTTAAAAATGTGCCAACTGTACGCTTTTCGCCATAAACCTTAAAATCAAGTTTAATAACGTTATAGCCTTCATATTTTTCGGTGGCAAACGGCACTGCGGGAAGATTTATTTCTTTGCCATCTCGAAGAACGGTCATATTTAAATTACCATCTTCAACGGCGGTGAAGTTATAGGAAAGGTCATAAAAGGTTAGAATACTTCTGTTATCTATTTTTATAATCTCATCGCCCACCATAAGTCCGTTATCACCGTTACTGGTGGCAGTTTCGCTGAATTCGGCAACCGTTGTGGTAGCATAAGCTGTTTGAGGAGCAAGGGTTATTCCTACGATTATAAGGCCAAAAATAAGATTAAAAACCGCGCCCATTACAACTATTAAAAATCTACGCCAAGCCGCCTTATTGCAAAAGGCTTTATCATCGGTGCTGGTTTCATCTTCGCCTTCCATAGCGCAGTATCCGCCAAAGGGAATAAGTTTTAACAAATAGGTTGTTTCCTTGCCCTTCTTTTTAAGGAGGGTTGGACCAAAGCCAACGGCGAATTCGTTTACGCGAACGCCTAAGCTTTTAGCCGCAATAAAGTGACCAAACTCATGAATTACAACCAAAAATATAAAAAAGATAAAACCAATAACATACGGCCACGCCGCACTGAAAAATGAGCCTATTGCTTCAAGCATAACTGCCTCCAAAAATTATTTTATATATGATAATACCGCCTCGCGCGCGAGCTTGTCGGCTTCAAAAACATCTTCTAATGTGAATACCTTTTTGTTTTGACAAGCTTCGGTTGCTTTTGCTACAAACTCGCCTATCTGAAGGAAGGAGATTTTTTCCCTTAGGAAAAGCTCTACCGCCTTTTCGTTTGCGCCGTTAGCAGCGGTGGGATAAAGTCCACCTCTTTTAATTGCCGATATACAGGTTGCAAGGCAGGTAAAGGTATTCATATCGGGCTTTTCAAAGGTAAGGGTGTGAATGTCGGTTAAGGAAAGCTTTGGCGCGGGTGACGGCATACGGTTTGGATAGGTTAATGCAAACTGAATGGGTATTGCCATATCGGGTGTACCAAGCTGACCTATTACCGCTCCGTCTTCAAGCTCGATAGCCGAGTGAAGTATACTTTGTCTGTGAACAAGCACCTCAATATTATCTGCCGAAACCGAGAACAAATGCACCGCTTCAATAACCTCAAGCCCTTTATTCATAAGGGTTGCGCTATCTATTGTGATTTTTTGTCCCATATCCCAATTAGGATGCTTTAAGGCGTCGGCAGGGGTGATGCTTTTAAGCTCTTCCTTTGTTTTGCCAAAAAAGGGTCCGCCCGATGCGGTAAGCAAAATTTTATAAGGATTACCGTTTGGAACGCCCATAAGTGACTGAAAAATAGCCGAATGCTCGCTATCCACAGGGAGAATTGAAACGCCCTTTTCTTTAGCTTTTTTCATTACAATATCGCCGCCTGTAACAAGGGTTTCCTTGTTGGCTAAAGCAATGCTTTTACCCGACTCAATAGCGGTAACGGTTGGGCGAAGCCCCGCAATGCCAACTATGGAATTTAGCACCATATCGGCATCATATGCAGCGGCTGTGTTAACGGCATCTGCACCGCCTTCTACCTTAACATTAGTATCGGCAAGTTTAATTTTTAAATCCTTAGCGGCGGCTTCATCCATTACGGCAAGGTATTCAGGGGCATATTTTCTAGCCTGTGCTTCAAGCAGGGTAATGTTTCTTCCCCCTGCGGCAAGAGCCGAAATACCCCAACCGATTTTTTCGGTAACGGTTAAAGCCTGAGTGCCTATTGAACCTGTTGAACCTAAAATTGTAAGTTTTTTCATAATAATTAGTATTCCTGTTTTTTCTATTTTATAAGCGGAAATGTTGAGAGCATAACCGAAAGCGCTGCCGAAATCATTAAAATACTGTCAAAACGGTCTAAAACGCCACCATGACCGGGTATAAGTTTACCAAAATCTTTAATTTCACATTTTCTTTTAATTAAAGATGCGGTTAAATCACCCAAAACGCCTATAAGCACAAATATTGGGGTTGCGATTAAAACGGCTATGGTATTTACCTTAACGTTAAAGCAATTTTGGTATAGCATACAAACCAAAAAGGTAACTAAAAGCGAAGAAACTATACCGCCGATTAAGCCTTCCCAGCTTTTTTTAGGACTTATAACAGGTGCCATTTTATGCTTGCCGATTGCAACGCCAACAAAGTATGCACCCGTATCGGCAACGGCAGAAAAGCAGAAAAGTAACACTACATAAAATAGCGAAGCATCGCGATTTACGTGAGAAACGAAGCACAAAAATGCATAAGAAATAATTATGGGTAAAAGTATCATACCCAACATACCTTCGAGCTTAATATCCTTGTGGAATTTAAGGTAGAGCGCAAACTGAACAAGTGCAAATATAATGGTTAAATTTGCAATGCCACCGAAAATGGTGTAAACAATAAACGGTATAACGGTAGATAAACCTGAGATACTGGGTGCCAATATATATCTGTCAGGCACCAAACCCACAATAATAGGTCTTAAAATAAAAAGCGCCGAAAAAACTGAGCCTACTGCGGTAATAATTTTATTTTTTACTATTCCCGTAGCATAAAGTGCCTCATAAACACCTATTGCAGCTAAAACAGCGCAAGCAATGTACATAATCGGCGGCCATTTAGTTGCCGAAAAAAGTAAGCCTATTAAAACGGCTACCAAAACTGCACCTGAAATAATACGAGTTTTCATACTTTACTCCCCTACACTCCACCGAAACGGCGGTTGCGTTTGTTATAATCTTCAATAGCTTTATCTAAATGCTTTGAGGTAAAATCAGGCCAAAGGATATCTGAAAACCAAAACTCCGCATAGGCGCTTTGCCATATTAGATAGTTTGAAAGCCTGTATTCACCGCTTGGGCGAATTATAAAATCGGGGTCGGGCTGACCAGCAGTATAAAGCGAATTTGAAATGGTTTGCTCGGTAATATCTTCAATATTCATTTCGCCCTTTTGAACCTTTTTAGCGAGGCTTTTAAAGGCAAAAAGAATTTCGTCTCTGCCGCCGTAATTAAGGGCTATGTTAAGGTTAAGACCCGTTGCCTCCTTAGAGTTTTCTTCGGCATCACGAATAAGGAAAACAATGTCATCGGGCAAAGCTTCAATGTTACCTATAAATTTAACCTTTATGTTTTCATCCTTAAAGTTTTTAGCGTCCTTTAAATAATCGCGAAGAATATTCATAATATTATCAACCTCTTCTTTAGGGCGCTTCCAGTTTTCGGTAGAAAAGGCGTAAACGGTTAGGTATTCAAGTCCGATTTTATTGCAGTACCTTGCAATATCCTTAAAATTTTTAGAGCCTGCGCTATGACCCGCCGAGCGAGGAAGTGCGCGCTTTTTTGCCCAACGGCCGTTACCATCCATAATAATGGCAATGTGACGCGGCAAAACTAAATCCTTTAAGCTTGTTTTTTTAGATTTAAAAAGCATTTTAAAATCACTCTCCCAAAAAGCCCATCGGGCAAAATACAAACCGATGGGCTTTTAAACACATATTATAAAGAAATTTAGATTTCCATAATTTCCTTTTCTTTTGCAGCTGTTAAATCATCGGCTTCCTTACAGAATTTATCAGTAAGATTTTGAATTTTCTTCTCTGCGCTAGAAAGGTCATCCTCAGTGATTTCGCTGTTCTTCTTCTTTGCCTTTGCCTTTTCAATAGCATCGCGGCGAATGGAACGAATAGCAACCTTGGTTTCTTCACCCATTTTACGAATATCCTTAACTAAATCACGGCGGCGCTCCTCGGTGAGAGGTGGGAACATAAGGCGGATAACCTTACCGTCATTTTGAGGATTGATACCAATTTCAGAGGTTAAAATTGCTCTTTCAATATCGCGAAGGGTGGAAACGTCCCAAGGCTGAATTTGAAGGGTTCTGCCTTCGGGAACGGAAACTGCAGCCATCTGCTGAACGGGTGTGGGTGTTCCGTAATAGTCAACCAAAACTTTATCTAAAACGGCAGGGTTTGCGCGACCTGCACGAACTGCTTTAAATTCGCGGTCCAAAGCGTTTAAGGATTTATCCATTTTTTCTTCGCATTTTGCAATTAATTCTTTCATAAGATTTTCTCCTTTTAAAATTATTCTACTATTGTACCGTTTTGCTCGCCCAAAACTGCTTTGTAAATGTTTTCGGGGTCATTAAGATTAAACACCATAATTTTAATATTGTTATCCATACAAAGTGAAGCGGCGGTGCTATCCATAACGTGAAGGCCTTTGCTAAGCACCTCCATAAATGAGAGCTTATCATACTTAACTGCGTTGGGGTTTTGTTTTGGGTCACTATCATAAACGCCGTCAACATTGGTTGCTTTAAAGATAACGTCGGCATCAATTTCGGCGGCTCTTAAAGCGGCGCCTGTATCGGTTGAAAAGAAGGGGTTTCCTGTACCGCAACCAAAAATAACAATTCTACCTTTTTCCATATGGCGAACTGCCTTTTGGCGAATGTAAGGTTCGGCAATTTTAATCATTTCAATACCTGTTTGAACACGAACGGGTGCGCCTAACTGCTCCAAGGCATCTGCCAAGGCAAGAGAATTAATAACTGTTGCAAGCATACCCATATGGTCGGCACGGGTTCTGTCCATCTTACCGCTTGAACGGCCGCGCCAGAAGTTGCCTCCGCCAACAACAATTGCTATTTCAACGCCTAAATCATAGGTGTGTTTAATGCTTTGACATATTTCAAGCACCTTATCAAAATCAAGACCGTGACCCTGCTCGCCTGCTAGGGCTTCACCGCTGAGCTTAATTAAAACTCTTTTATAAATAGGTTGCATTTTTATACCCCATTTCACTTTATTTGAAATTAAATATCTACCTTGTATTATTGTACAATATACGGTGTGGAATGTCAATCGTTTTTTGGGGTTGCGGTAGAAAAATGAGGCTGAATTTCAGTAAATTTTTTAAATTATTTTATTGACAAATTGCGGGGGTTGTGTTATCATATGAACAACTGAACATATGAAAGGATGGTGTTATGAGTAATACTGCAAGGGTGTGTGAATGTCTTTACGTTCACACCGACGCTATTGAGCAGGTTAAAGCTAAGCTTCCTGAGGATGAAACCCTTTTTGAGCTTTGTGACCTTTTTAAGCTTTTTGGCGATGCAACACGAATTAAAATCCTTTATCTTCTTTTTGAAAAGGAGCTTTGTGTTTGTGATATTGCTTCACTTCTTAATATGACACAATCTGCAATTTCGCATCAGCTAAAGGTGCTTAAAAACAGTAAGCTTGTAAAATTCAGGCGTGAGGGTAAGGTTGTTTTTTACAGACTTAGCGACAACCACGTAAAAACCATAATTGCTCAGGGTATGGAGCATTTAGCAGAATAAAGGAGTGTTTGTTATGAAAAAGGTTTTAAGATTTTCAGAAATTGACTGTGCAAACTGCGCGGCAAAGGTTGAAAAAAACATAAGCAAGCTTGAAGGTGTAAAATCTGCAAGGGTGGTTTTTTTAACCCAAAAAATTATTTTAGAGGTTGAGGATGACTGTGATTTGAAGGCTCTTATAAAGGCTGTGGAAAAGGAAGCCAAAAAGGTAGAGCCTGACTGTGAAATCACCGAAAAATAGGTAATATTATGACTAAAAAGCAAAAAAAATCATTAATTTGTATTTCAATTTCGGCTTTTCTTTATGCGGTTTTTCAGTTTATAAATTTTGAAAGCTTTGGGCACTACGGTTATTTAGTAGAAGCCGCCTGTTACTTTTTCCCCTACATAATCTGCGGTGCAGGACTGCTTAGAAAAGCCTTTTTAAACATTTTTTCGGGTAGAATTTTTGACGAAAACTTCCTTATGGCGGTAGCAACCATAGGCGCCTTTTCACTTAGCCTTATTTCCACCCACGGCGACCATGGCCACGCCCATAGCTCGGCGGGGGAAGCGGCAATAGTTGTTATTCTTTACAGAATTGGCACCTTTTTTGAAAGCATTGCAACCGAGCGTTCGCGCCGTTCAATATCCGAGCTTGTTGACATTCTTCCCGAATACGCAAATCTTTTAAAAGATGGCGAGCTTATTACGGTAGACCCCGAAGAAGTTGAGGTTGGCGACATTATAATTGTTAAAGCGGGCGAAAAAATTCCGTTGGACGGAATTATTAAAAACGGTCAAAGCTCGCTTAACACTTCGGCACTTACAGGCGAAAGCCACCCCTTAAACGTAACGGCGGGCGACCGAGTTATAAGCGGTTCTATAAATATTGACGGTGTTTTAGAAATTGAGGTTGAAACCGAATACGCAAGTTCCACCGTTGGAAAAATTGTTGAGCTTATTGAAGAAGCATCTGAAAAGAAGGCAAAAAGAGAAAGCTTTATAACACGTTTTGCCGCTATTTACACACCCGTTGTGGTGGGTGCCGCAGTTATTTTAGCGGTGCTTCCTCCCCTACTTGGCGCCGAGGGCGGTTTTATAGAGTGGGTAGAGCGTTCACTTTCGTTTTTGGTTAGCGCTTGTCCTTGCGCACTTGTAATTTCGGTGCCGCTTGCATTTTTTGGCGGTATGGGCGCCGCATCTAAAAAGGGTATACTTATTAAAGGTGCGGGATATTTAGAGGCTCTTTCAAAAATGCGGCTCTGTATTTTTGATAAAACGGGAACCCTTACAAAGGGTAGCTTTAGAGTAACGGCAATTCACCCCGAAAAAATTACCGAAGCAGAGCTTCTTAGACTTGCGGCAACCGCCGAATATTACAGCGGACACCCAATTTCAAACTCGCTTATTGCGGCTTATGGAAAAACGCCTGAAGTAAAAGCCGAAAACATAATGGAGCTGCCCGGTGCGGGACTTAGAGCGGATATTGAAGGAAATCAGATTTTGGTTGGTAATGACCGACTTATGAAGCTTGAAAAAATTAGTATTCACGAATGTCCCCATTGCAATGAGCACTCACTTACGGGCAGTACTGTTCACATTGCAATGAACGGTGAATATATGGGTCACATTGTTATTTCGGATGAAATTAAAGAGAATGCCGCCGACACAGTCAAAGAGTTAAAAGCGCTTGGTATTCACACCGTTATGATGAGCGGTGACAACCAAAAAACAACCGAAAGGATTGCAAAACAGCTTAACATTGATGAATATTATGCGGCGCTTTTACCCGATGGCAAGGTAACGCTTGCAGAAAAGTTTATGTCTGAAAAAGGCATAAACGAAGTTGCCTGCTTTGTTGGTGACGGCATAAACGATGCCCCCGTTTTAATGAGAGCTGATATTGGCATTTCAATGGGCGCTATGGGCAGTGATGCCGCCATAGAAGCCGCCGATATTGTTATTATGGATGATGATATCAGCAAGGTGAAATTAGCCCACAAAATAGCAAAAAGAACACTTGGCATTGTCAGCCAAAACATTGTATTCTTTATTTTGGTTAAGTCCATAGTGCTTACCCTTAGCGCGTTTGGCTATGCGCCTATGTGGCTTGCGATTTTTGCCGATGTTGGCGTGACCATAATAGAAATTTTAAATTCCACCCGTGCTATGAGAGCAATTAAAAAATAGACTATCGCCTGAAAAGTGTATAGATTATTTAAAATGCTTAAAAGCAAAAGCGCCATAAGTTTATTCCTTTCACTCACCCTTTAGTAGTGAAAAATGCTATAAAAAAACTGCGATAAACCGAAATTGGTTTATCGCAGTTTTACTTTATAAATTTAATTAAATCCGGTCAAGCGGTTTTTAAAATTTCGCTTACAGCTAATTGAATAAATTGCCGCCGTCCATATCAACATCACCATACTGAACGTCAGAATTAACGTAAATTGCAAAGGACTGAGCAGGAATTGCATCATGGAAGGAGCCATCAACTACCGCAATGGATTTATCGCTTGGAATTGAAGTAGCGTCTACAGTTGGTTCAACTTCATTTGGATCATAAAGGTAGCGGTCAAAGCTGCCTTTGGCAATACCCGAATTAACGTTAACGGTGGTAACAATATCTGAGGTATTAACAACCAAAATAACTGTTTTACCATCTGACCTTTTAATTGCGCTTGTGAAAATTCCATTTTCACCATCTTCACCAAGCTTTGTTGGGGCATCTGAGAAGTAAGTTTTAAGAACCTCAGCGCCATTTTTATCACTCATATACTTACCAAGAAGGTTAATGCCATAATAGGTTGTTCTTGGTGTGTAAGAGGCTTCTGTATAATCTTTACAACCACAACCTGTAATATTACACGTGCTTCCAATAAGTCTTGGGCAGGTGCCTACCTCATGAATACCACCAACAAACTCGCCAGTTGTATGGGTTGCATTCGCATCCCATAAAGTATCAAACATCTGCCAGGAGATAAAGCGATTTATGCCTCTGTTCATACCGGCTATCATACCTACCGCAAACTGTGTAAGTAACATACCAACGTCATCGCCTAAGCTTATTTTATCGCTCTTAATAAAATACTCATCACACCAAAATTCCTTATCTCTTTGGTCCGCGTTCTTCAAGACAGTATCATAATGATTAAAAATTTGGCTAGAGCTTGTGTAAATAGCACCCGGAGTATAGATGTCATTATTTGAGCTTGGCTTTGGATAGGCGTGCATAGCGTTAATATCAATCATATCCGCATACGTGCTACCATCTATTTTGTCATAAATGTACTCAACAAACTTAACCGAACGATCGCTAGTACTGATGTTTTCAGATTGAGCAGGACCAATTAGTTTATAATCATCTCTAATGCCTGCATCATTTAAAGTATCGTGCAATGCCATTGTGAAAAATATCCATTCATCATAACAGTAGGTTGGATCTTGTTCTTCAGAACCGCCTGTCTCTACTGTATAATAGCCTGTTTCGGTAAATGGCATAATGTAATCAACCGTTATACCTTGCGCTTTGAGAGCTTCTAGCGCTTGTTTTCCCCACTCGGCATAACGTGCAGCCGCAATGGAAAAATGTTCAAACTCGTTATCAGATAAATCAAGTCCAACCGATTTTCCTGCAGTTTTAAGAGCTTCGGCTTTAGAATCTTCATTATATCTGGGTGCTGTATAATCACCACTATCATTTATGCCATGTAAGTAATTAACCTCTGCGATGGATGAATGTGCTTTGCTCGAACTAGTATCAAGTTTATTTTCATCTTTATTAAAAAAGGCATACATATCGGTAAAATCTACCAAGTGCCAACCAATATTAAGGGTTATTGTAATGCCTCTATCCTGAAGCATTTTTGCCCACTTATAAAAGGCTTGCATTTTAGTTGAATTCCAGTTCCATCCACCTTTTTCGCTACAACCTTCAACTTGGAGGTTTTTATCCCACATCCATTCAGATGACAAACGGGTACGAACGTTGGTTATACCTGAATCTTTTAGGCGATCCATTTCTATTGCTGCCTGTTCTTCGGTATATTTTCTGCCATGAGAATCTTCAAAAAATATTGTTCCGTGGTAAACGGTGGAGGTAATACCTTGGAAGTCACTATTAATAACATTGTCACTATTAATAGTTATGCTCTTATCGGTAAAGCGTGAAATTATGTTATTTAAAAGGTATTCACGAACTGTTTCGTCTTCAACAAGTTTATTATTTATATCTCTTGCGGAATATGCCGCTTTAGCAACGGGGTAAATTGCAACCTCGTTTTGTGGGGTATAAATTACCTGTTCATTACCATTTTCATCAAGATACTTAAAATATGCTCTGGTAGTATAGTAGGTATTATAATTTTTTGTACCAATGCCTGTTAAAACACCTGTGAAATATATTCTGTTTGCATCTTCAGCAAAAATTTTATTAATTCCATCCTTAAAAGAATATGCAACACCAACACCGGGGGTTTTTGTTTTGTTATTATAGGTGTAGCTTCCGCCTAACGTAAGCTCTTTACCGTTGAGGTATTCGGTTTTAATTGCAAGGGTACCGTACTCAATAAAGCGAAGATCATACGGCTCTTCATTTTCTGCAGTTAAAAAATGCTTATCAATTTCGGTTTTATAGCGCAAGCCCTGTACACCCTCGGTTCTGATTGCAGAACCAACGTGAGCTAAGGATTGTTCTTTAACGTAATTTGAGGGATCAAAATTACTTTCTGAAATATTTACATTGCTTACCGTAACGGTGCCTACGCCTTGAAAGTTCACCATTAAATAAATTGAACTGGTGTTATGAGCGGTGAAAGTAACCTTAACGGTTTTATCTGCTTTCTTTGCAGCAAAAGTAATAAAGGAGCCGATATTTTCTTTTTTACTGTTATTTAAATACCAAGTAGATAACGAACCATCCAAAGAATAACGATCATCCTCATCCGGAGTATAGGATAATAAAACCTGAGTATGTTGGTCATTAGTAACGTTACTATAAGCAAGATTAAACGTTAAAGTATATTTTGCGCCTTTTTTCACCAAGAAGGGCGATGAATAAATGTAATGAGTGCCTGTTTTTACGGATGTTGCTGATACGGTACCAACACCGTTTGCGAAAGTTGTAACATTCTCCTCATCTGCACGATTCCATCTGGTGTTAGCGGTAGAATCATCATTAAAATAATCTTTGGGAGATGCTGTAACGTCCTTTATTAAAGAAAAATCATCAAGGTAGGTATTAGATGAAATGCCTTCAAGCTTAAAGGTTGCAGAAGGATTGTTAACGGTGCAAAAAGTCACTTTAACCTCTTTCCAACCATTAGCCACACCCGTTACAGCCTTAGAAACAATAACATCTGACTTACCATTAGCATTTTCGGCGCTAACGGTTGCGCGGAAATTAGTAGCGCTGCTTTGATAGCAATAAATTGAAATGGTATACTGAGTATGAAGCTCAAGATTTTTAAGCACTGCATAGCTTGTAGAACTTATTTTTAAAGCTTTACTGCCGTTACGCTTTACGGTGGAAGAAAGAGAAGCGCTCACCCAACCGTTTGTATTACCATTTTCAAAGCCGGGATCTGCAATTAAATTAAAGTTGTAAAACATAGGGGTGTAGTTTTGTATATCTTTGTCCTCAAAATCGGTCAAATCTATGGTTTTTTCATAAGAAACCTCTTTACCATCTTTAAACCAACCTCTGAAGCCTACACCGTCATTAGCAGGGACAGCTGTATGTGTGTTTCCGTTTGAAGAAACCGAACCGAATTTAGTATAGTCATACTCCTCTTCAGCGTTTGCGGTTAAAGCGAAATTAGCAATTTCTGCAAAGGGTGCAACCGTTAGCATTAATGCCACAGTTACAACTACTGCAAGAAGCTTTACTAAAAAGCTTTTTCTTAATAAAACGTTTGTCATATTTATATCTCCTCACTTAAAAAAGATAAGCAAAATTATACACATACATTTTACCATATGATGCTAAAATTTTCAAGAACAATATTATTTTTTGTTTAAGATAACCAAAAAACATCTACGCTTTTTGGCGTAGATGTTTTTAAAATTCATTATAATTAAGGTTTATTTATTTTTCAAATATTCATCAATTGCGGCTGCGGCATTTTTACCTGCACCCATAGCAAGAATTACGGTTGCGGCACCGCTTACGGCATCGCCACCCGCATAAACGGCTTCACGGCTTGTAAGGCCGCTTTCATCCCTTACTACAAGGCAACCCCACTTATTAGTTTCAAGACCGGGAGTAGTGGAACGTATAAGTGGGTTTGGTGAGGTACCGATTGACATTATAACCGAGTCTACCTCAAGCTCAAACTCGCTGCCCTCAAGGACAACGGGGCGGCGGCGTCCGCTTTCATCGGGTTCACCAAGCTCCATTTTTACAGCCTTTAAGCCCTTAACGTAGCCGTTTTCATCCCCGATTATTTCGGTGGGGTTTACAAGGGTTTTGAAGATAATACCCTCTTCCTCGGCGTGTTCAACCTCTTCAACTCTTGCGGGGAGCTCATTCATACTACGGCGGTAAACAATGTAAACCTCATCCGCGCCCAGACGCTTTGCACACCTTGCGGCATCCATAGCCACATTACCGCCGCCTACAACCGCAACCTTTTTGCCACGGTGTACGGGGGTTTTGCTTTCGGGCTGATATGCCTTCATAAGGTTAATTCGTGTTAAAAATTCGTTAGCAGAATAAACTCCGTTAAGGCTTTCGCCCTTAATACCCATAAATCTTGGAAGACCTGCGCCCGAGCCAATAAACACAGCCTCATAGCCCATTTCCATAAGTTCATCAATAGTTAAGGTTTTACCTATTACGGTGTTTGTACAAATTTGAACGCCTAAATCTTCAAGGGTTTTAATTTCGGCTTTTACAATATCCTTAGGTAGGCGGAATTCGGGAATTCCGTATGCCAAAACGCCGCCCGCTAAATGCAGAGCTTCAAAAACGGTTACCTCGTAGCCTTTTTTGGCAAGGTCGCCTGCGGTGGTAAGACCTGCGGGACCCGAACCGATAACGGCAACCTTTTTACCGTTTGAAATTGGCTTTAAGACCTCTTTTTTACCGTTTTTTCTATACCAATCGGCAACGAAGCGCTCTAATCTTCCTATGCCTACCGCTTCGCCCTTTATTCCCCTGACGCAAACGCTTTCACACTGCACTTCCTGTGGACAAACCCTTCCGCAAACGGCGGGAAGTGCGGTGTATTTTGTAAGCTCAAGATATGCGGCTTCAAAATCACCTACCGCTACCGCCGAAATAAAGGCGGGAATATCAATTCCTACAGGACATTTTGTTTTGCAGGGCTTATTTTTACAATTAAGGCATCTGCGAGCCTCATTGATTGCCATTTCTTCGGTATAGCCTAAAGCAACTTCACCGAAATTTTTATTTCTAACATTGGGCTCCTGACAGGGCATAGGAGTTTTTTTAGCATCCATATTGCGACTGTATTCCATTTTATTTACCCTCCCCTGCTTTTAAAAGATTACAAGACTCTTCACGCTTTTTGCCCTCAAAATTTTTATAAACCGAGCCGCGTTTCATAGCTTCATCAAAATCAATAAGATGACCGTCAAAATCGGGTCCGTCAACACAGGCGAACTTAGTTTCGCCGCCTACCGTAAGACGACAGCCGCCGCACATTCCTGTACCGTCTATCATAATAGGATTCATAGAAACGGTGGTTTTTATGCCGTATTCCTTTGTAAGATTACAAACGAACTTCATCATAACAAGCGGACCGATTGCAATTACTTCATCATAACTGTTTCCCTGCTCAATAAGCTCCTTAAGGGCGTTTGTTACCAGACCCTTAGTGCCGTAGCTACCGTCATCAGTCATAATAACAAGCTTATCACTTACTTTTTCAAACTCGTTTTCTAAAATTACAAGGTCTTTATTTCTAAAGCCGATGATAGCGTGAACCTCTGCGCCAAGCGCACAAAGCTTTTTAGCAACGGGAAATGCTATTGCTGAGCCCACGCCACCGCCGATAACGGCGACTTTTTTAATGCCATCAAGCTCACTTGGATTTCCAAGAGGACCTACAAAATCGTGAATATAATCACCCACGTTAAGGCTGTTAAGTTCCATAGTAGCTTCGCCGACTATTTGAAAAATTATAGTAACGGTTCCCTTTTCACGGTCATAATCAGCAATGGTTAGGGGAACTCTCTCACTATCCTCCTTGGCGCGGAAGATAATAAACTGACCCGGCTCGGCTTTTTTGGCAACAAGCGGCGCTTCAACCACCATTTTTGTTACCGTTTCGTTCAGCTTTTGTTTTTCTACGATTTTTGTCATTTTGAATTTACACTCCTAGTTTTGCTAAATATAATAGGTTCCAAGCGTAATGCCTGTGAAATAATGCTTTAAAATTTTATCATAGGTCCAACCGTTTTTGGCGTATTGGTTTGCGCCCGCCTGACTCATACCAACTCCGTGACCGTAGCCCTTAACGGTGAATATGAAAACATCCTCGCTTTCATTATAAGAAATGGTATAGGCGCTTGAGCGCAATACATTCGATGCGCCAACGCGCGAAGCATTAAAGAAGGTGTCACGCAGATAGGTGCCTTTTTTCTCTACACTTCCAATTTTTACTTTAGCGCAGTACAGTCCGTTAACATCATAGCTGCAGCTAAACCATTTGGATTTATCGGAGATTTTGGTAAGATCTATATCCAAAAGGGATTTTGCTATTTCGGCAACCTTAGCGGCAGAATATTTTCTTACGGTTTGGTAGCCGCTAACGTTTTTATCTACCGAGGAATCAACACTTACCAAATGTGGATAGCTGCCACCCCAAATATCCTTAGCGTAGGCAGTTTTACCCGCCGAAATTGCATAATAAAAGGTTGTTGCAACCTTACCGCCGTAAACCGCAACCTGACCCGCAACTGCGTTTACCGCATCAATGGATTTTTGACTTGGCTTTTTAAGGGGCAGACTTGGGTATTTATTATTCGCCGAGCCGTTATTAAGAAGCCACGAGTATGCCGCAACGGCTTGAGCCTTTAATGCTTCAATATGGTAGCTTGAGCCCATTTCGGCTTCAACATTTTGCGCAATAATATCTAATGCGTTGCCCTTAACCTTTTCGCCGTTAAAGGTGTTTGTAACGGTGAGCATAGGCAGATTATTGGCAACGATGGAGCCGGAGCTGGTAGCGGCAGAGCTTGTTGAATTAGAGGTTACGGTTGGATTTTTAGAGGAAACCGGTTTGCTTGAGGACGGCTTACTTGAGGACGGCTTACTCGAAGATGGCTTACTTGAAGGCAGCTCAGGCACCGAGCTGATTGTTGGTGTGGTGGGCTTTAGTGTAATAGAAGAACTAACGGGAGCCTGCTGTTCATATCTGCTGGAGGCACCGTCCACCATATTTGGGTCAACAATATCGGAGACTGTTTCCCCCTTTGAAGAGGTTTCAATTGGCTCTAACGGGGTAGCAATAACGGGAATTTCGCTACTGTTATCGATCAAGTAGTTTTCATAAGTACCGGTAACATCTACCATAGGTGATTCACCGTCACGCACCTTGCGTGCAACCAAAATAACATCCGTTACCTCGCCCAGCGACACTAGAGTAACAATTTGGTCGGTATATGTAACATCAATATTAGTTTTTATGGCGGAAACGTCCTGAATTTGCTCTAAGTAATTTGAAAATTCATTATCATCAAAGAAATTTGTTTTTAAATAGCTATTTTTATTTTTTGAATTTACCTTGAAAACCGAAAAGATTTTCCACTTGTTTTCAAAATAAAGGGTGTCAAAGGTAAAGGTTGGAGCGTTTTTATAAACATCAATATCTAAGAAATTTTCAAGCTCAGAAAACATTGTGCCATCGCCCATATTTTTACCATAGATTAACAAATTGCGGTTATAGTCGGCGGCGCTTAACTGCGAGGTGGTGTAAAGTGTGCCGTAACGGTTTACGCTACCATCAAAAAGATGCGAACGGTAATATGCCGCCGATTTTTTAGCCGAGCTTACAACCGGCAGATTGATGGCGGTGTCGGGTAGGCTTAACCAACCAAAAACATCGGAATTTGTTTGGTAAAGCTTACCGAACTTATAAAACATATTTTCGGGAAGCTTAGACCATTTTTGACCGTAAAGCGCCTTAACTTCCTCATAAACTGAGGTATGCTGCATCGGTTGGAAAACTCGGTCATAACCAAAATATGACGCCAAAGCAACCGCCAAAACCAAAATTATTGAAATAAAAATTTTAAAAAAGGCTCTTGTTTTTTTGGAGCCCTTACTTTTTTTAACATCATCTGACTCAATCAAAAGCTCGTCTAAGCCAAAATGATTTGAAGTGTTTTGTTCGGGTTGCTCCATTATAAAATATTTTGGTAAATCGGAAAAATCCGTTTGATGTAATTCAGAATTTTCTAAAGTAACTTCCTGATTTTCTTGCCTAGGCTCGGCAGGTGCCTCTTGCTTAGGCTCGGCGAGTGCCTCTGCTTGTTCAAATTCGGTAGATTGATTAGGCTTTTCGATTTCAGTATTCTCCGCCTCTAAGGACTGCTCAGCGACCTCACTTACATCGGGCGCCTGTTCTGGAATAGGGTTTGCTTGTTCGGCGTTTACCAATTCTGTTTGCGGCGGAAAAATAATTTGAGCTTTGGCTTTAGCGGTGTTTGAATTATCGCTTAAATCAGCAGTGTTGAACTCTTTGGTTTTTTTCTGTGCAAAAAGCTTTAAATATGGACAAACCAAATTTGTAACAACGTTATGCCTAAGCTCCCTATCCGAAGTTAGCATAATAATAGATTGGTCGTTGTTTTCTAACACACAACCGCACAAATTGCCATTTTCATCCACCAAGGGCAAGGAGCCCTCAGGCAGTGGCATAGGCACATTGGAGTCGATTTTAAGATTTTCGTTTTCGGCTATTTCAAGCTCGTAGCCTGTTGCTTTTGCTATAATTTTGGGAATGTAAAGCTTATCTAAAGGATTAAAACTACCAACGGTAATTATGGTTCTGCTTCGCACAACGCTTTTTGAAATTGCTGCTAAAAATTCACTACGACTTTTTACAGGAAGACTTAAAAAGCGAACATTGAGGCTTGAACAAAGTTCAAATTCCATTTTAAAATCGGTAGGTTCGTTTAAATATATAACTTCCAAGGTAAGGTCGGGAACCATATTCATTCTCCTTTACTTATTAATTTTAAAGCTTTAAATATTTAAGCTGAAATACAGCAGACTATTTATTGCTCAGAGGTAGTTACATCTTCGCCCTCGGTTGAGGTGGCATCCTCGGCGGGAGCATCGGAAGAGTCTTCAGGCGGCTCTTCAGGGGTTTCGGAGGATGTATCTTCAGGGGGTTCAGCCGGTGGGTTGGATGTGGTATTCTGAGTGGGAGCGGAGGTGGTGTTTTGAGAATTATTGCCCGTATTCGACGGATTTGTTTGAGGGGTAGAACCCGAAATATTTGAGTTGCCCGCCTCAATATCGGATGGTGGTTCGGTACCACTTATAGTACCGTCAACAAATTCTGAGGAAACACCCTCTTGCTGTTCAAAGCTGCTTGTGTTACCAAAATCATCTGTAGTCAAATCGGAACCGATAGAACCACCGTTAAGGTTGCCGAGATTTGGCTTTTTACCGCCCTTTACATCATACCATATTTGTGGATAAAGAGGATTTTTGTTTGTTTTGGCGGTACCTGTGTGTTCAACATTTACTTCATCATCGTGAACTCTGCGAGCCATAACAACAAGTCTTGCCTCTTCAAACTCATAGGTACAGGTTGAAAGGGTTAAAATTTCATCATTTTCTGAAACTTCAACACCCGTATCAATAATACTACGAAGCTTAACCTCATGTATAAACTCTAAAAATTCCTCTTGGTCATCAAAATTATGCTTACGGTAGTTGAATACATAACCGTTATCGTGCTCTTCAAGGGTGTTTATAATAAACACGCCGAAAATTTTATATTTTCCTTCACGGTAGAGGGTTGTAAAATTAATAATCGGATGCTTTTTATAATAGCTGATATCGGTGTACTTTTTAAGCGAGGCGAACATTGAGCCATCCTTCATATGATGACCGTAAACAACAATATTTTGACTGTTGTAATCCTTTTCTACCTTTGCAGCCTCATCAATAAAAATAGCACCGTAACGACTTTTTTGCTTATCCATATCGTGGTCAAGGTAAAAATCGTTATTTGTTGTTTGATATACGGGATTGTTTACCTTTGTGCCCTCAATTTTTATCCAAGCGCGAATATCGCTATTTTTCTTTTTAAGAGTTTCAAAGCCAATAAACTCATCATTTTCATTCTTTTGCATACTGTCCTCAGCATCCCAAATTTGAGCAACAGAATTAATTTTGTTCTGAGCGCTCCATCCCTCGATAAAGTAATTAACAAGGTAAATTGTTGTGCATATAAGCACTAAGGAAGCAATAAGGAAAATGGTTTTTCTTATCTTTTCAAAAGCCGAATCACCCTTGGCGGGGATAAATGCCGATAAAAATCTGTTCTTCTTTTTAGTGGTAACGGTTTTGCTTACAGCTTGGCTTTGATGTGCAAAATCTTTGACATCTCGAAGATAGTATTCATCATCAAGAAGGAAGGTTATGCCGTTATCATCAGAAGCGTCAAGCATTTCGGCTTTCTTGGTATTTTCTTCTTCATTAGAGGTTAAAAACAAATCGGGCACAGGCTCACTTATATCCTGAACCGTTTTTTGTAGCTCGGTTTTCTCCTCCTCATCGGGTAAAACGGATGAAGCAGCAACCGATTTTACACCCTCATAGCCTTCCATAAGATTTATAGGCTCGCCGTGACGTGTACCAAAGCTTAATAAGTCATCAGAGCCCTCTAAATAACGTCTAACCATATCTAATGCGGTAGAGGTTGCCAAAATTCGCGTTGTATCACGGTCGGTTCCGCGTGAAAGAATTTTTCTTACATAAACATTTTTATAATCGGCAAGTGCAATATAAACAAGACCTGCAGGTTTATTTTCGCTTTGACCGGGACCTGCTACACCCGTAATACCAACACCGATATCAGCGCCGCATAGCATACGAATACCGATTGCCATTTGAGCGGCAACCTCATCTGAAACGGCGCCTTTTTCATTAATCACGGCTTGGTCAACGCCCAAAGCCTGAACCTTTACATAATTTGCATAGGCTACTACGCCCATTTCAAAAACTTCGCTGGAACCGGGAACCTCTGTTATTCTTTCGGATAGCATACCCGCCGTACAGGATTCTGCGGTTGCAAGCTTAAGATTTTTTTCTTTAAGAGTTTCTACTACCTTTTGCTGAAGATTTTCAACATCGACACCGTATACGTGGTTGCCGAACACACCTACAAGCTCTTCCACCACAGGCTCACAAAGTGATTTTGCATCAAGAAGATTTTGTGCAGATGCAGTTACTCTTATATCTACCTCACCGGTTTTGGCGTAGGTTGCAACGGTGGGATTACTGCCGTTTAAAAGCTCACCGCAAGCCTCTGCAGCAGCCGATTCGCCAATGCCAAAAAGGCGAACGTTACGCGAATAAATAGTGCTATTGCTAAATCTTTTAAGCTTAGGCACTACCTCATTATTAAACATTGGAATAAGCTCACTTGGCGGACCGGGCAAAAGAATTATAGCGCCGTTTGGCAGCTCAACAAATGCGCCGGGGGCAGTTCCGTGAATATTGTCAAGCAAAACAGAGCCCTTTATTTTAAGAGCTTGTTTTTTATTATTTTCACTCATTACTCTGCCAACTCGGTTAAAGTAAGCCTTTATATTTTCTAAAGTTTTCTCATCCTGCTCTAAGGGAAGATTTAAAACCTTAGCAACAGTTTCTTTTGTAATATCATCCTCGGTTGGTCCAAGGCCACCGCTTAAAATTACAATATCACTGCGAGAAAGAGAAAGCTTTATTTGATTTTCAAGACGCTCGGCATTATCGCCAACCGTTGACTGACTAAACACATTGAATCCCATTTCTGCCATTTCCTGGGATAAGAATCTAGCGTTTGTGTTTAGAATATCACCAAGCAAAAGCTCGGTGCCAACACAAATAATCTCAACCTTCATTTTAATACTCCTCTATTGTTTCAAAAACAGTGTTTCTTACAGCATCTTCAATAAGGGGTTCAAAATCAAAAAGTGCCTCTGCCTGTTCACAAGCCTCTAAAGTCGGGCGTGTTCTTGGATGCTTTGGGGTAAATACTGTACAGCAATCCTCATACGGCTCTATTGAAATTTCAAAGGTATCTATCCTTCTTGAAATTTCAATAATTTCATCCTTATCCATACCAATAAGCGGACGAAAAACAGGCATATTTACAACCGCATCGGTAGTAACCAAGGCGGGAAGTGTTTGACTTGCTACCTGACCCACGCTCTCGCCCGTAATAAGTGCCAGACTGTTTCTTCTTTTGGCAAGGCGCTCACTAATTCGCATCATCATACGACGCATTATAAGGGTGAAGTATTCCTCAGGGCAATTATCGGCTATTGTTTGTTGAAGCTCGGTAAAGGGCACAATTCCTATGCGGATGGGACCGCTATACCTTGCAACTCTGCCTAAAAGCTTTTTAACCTTTTGCTCGGCACGGATACTTGTATAAGGTGGACTTGCAAAATGAATAGCGTCAAGCTCTATTCCCCTTTTTGCCATCATCCAAGCTGCAACGGGGCTATCAATTCCGCCCGAAATAAGAATAGAGGCTCTGCCACCTGTTCCAACCGGCATACCGCCCGCGCCGTGCAATTGACCCGCGCGAATAAAGGCAGCTTTATCTCTAACCTCTACCGTTACAACCAGTTCGGGATTATGAACATCCACCTTTAAATGATGGTAATTTTTAAGAAGCTCACCACCCACCAAACGGGAAATTTCAGGCGAGGTTAGGGGGAATTTTTTATCGGCTCGCTTTGCCTCAACCTTAAAGGTTTTTACGCCCTGCATAGCCTCCTTAAGGTATGGCACGCACTGCCTTAAAATAACATCAATATCCTTTTCAACCGATGCGGCTCGGCAAAATGCGGCAATACCAAACACCTTTTGAATTCTCTCAAGAGCCTCTTCAAAGGGATAGCTTTCATCCACAGGCTCAATGGTAATTGTAGACTGAGCACGTGTGATATTTGTAGCTCCCAAACCGTTTATAGCAGTTTTAATATTTTTAATAAGAGCATTTTCAAAATTCATACGGTTAAGTCCTTTAAGAGCGAGCTCACCGTTTTTTATAAGAATAATTTCTTTCATATTTTCTCCTAAATATTTGATTTTCTAAGCTTTAATGCCAACTGCAAGGCATCAATAAATTTATCAATATCGGCGGTGGTTGTCTGCCTGCTGAAGCTAAGCCTTAAAGCGCTATCCACAACCGACTGATTAAGACCCATTTCGCGTAAAACATAGCTTCCCTTTCCCTTACTGCAAGCACTTCCGCTTGAAACGCATATAAAATACCTTTCCAAGTGATGCAAAACGGTTTCCGAACGGTAGCCCAAAAAGGAAAAATTAAGTATATAGGGACTGCTGTTTTCAGGGGAATTTATAACCACATTTTCAAAGGCTTTTAACCTTTCCAAGCAGTAGTTTTTAATTTTTAAAAGATATTCTGCCGAGTTGTTTAAATCGGGCAGGGCTTTTACTGCGGCGCCAAAAGCGGCAATTGCGGGAACCGCCTCTGTACCCGAGCGAAGACCCTTTTCCTGACCGCCCCCCTTAATAAGAGGCGAAAGCCTTACGCCCTTTTTAACAAACAAAACACCCGCGCCCTTTATTCCGTGGATTTTGTGGGCGCTTAGTGAAATAAGGTCGGCGCCTAAAGCGGGAGCGTTTATTTTAAGCTTACCAAAGGCTTGAACACAGTCGATGTGAACCAGCGCACGGCTCCCCTTTTTTTGAAGGATGGATTTGATTTTTTCTACCGGCAGAATTGAGCCTACTTCGTTATTAACATACATCATTGTAACAAGCACGGTATCTTCTCTAACGGCGTTTTCAATATCGACTAGCGAAATATTACCAAATTTATCGGGGGCAATTCTGGTTACTTCATAACCCGCATTTTCAAGCGCCAAAACAGGCTCCAAAACAGAAGGATGCTCAATTGCGGTGGTAACAATATGCTTTCCCGAACGCTTAAGCAGCTCTGCCGCGCCGAAGATTGCGGTGTTGTTGCTTTCACTTCCGCAAGAGGTAAAGTAAACTTCATCCTCTCTGCAAAAAAGTGCTTTAGCAATTGTTTTTCTGGCATCGGTTACAATATCCTCTGCCTGCATACCAAATTCATATAGCGATGATGGGTTGCCGTAGCAATTTTCCATAGCATTGAGCGCCGCCTTAACAGCCTCATCACAAGGCTTTGTGGTAGCACTGTTATCTAAGTAAATAACGTCCTGCATTTAAGCACCCTCTCGCAACATAAATATACTATTTTATTATATCATAACACATCCAATTACACAAGAATTAATTTTGAAAAATCTTTAAATTTTTATTAAAATTAAAACCCAAAAAAACCGCCCCTGAACAGTAGCTTACTTTTAAGGATTTGCCCTTAAAATTCAACTGTAAATAGGTCGGTTTTTTAAAAAAATTACTAATTTTATTTTTGTGTTTTAATCCAAGTGCTCATAACCATTTTTACGGGAAGTAATTTGTTCATTACATAAAGTAATTTATTTTGGAAGCCCACTATTGAAAGCATCCTGCCCTTTTTCATAGCGGTAAGCCCCTGCTTTACAACCCTTTCAGGTGACTGCATAAAGGTATACTTAGTAACGGCTTTGGGATTTTTTGTAGCGGTTGCGGTTTTAAAAAATGCGGTATCTACCCAACCTGGGCAAAGGGTGGTTACGGTTATTCCGCGAGGCCTAAGCTCTTTCCAAAGCGCCCTTGAATAATTGAGCACAAAGACCTTGCTTGCGGCATAAACGGACATAAGCGGAAGCGGCTGAAAGGATGAGATAGAGCATACCTGCAAAATTTTAGAACCGCTTTTCATAAAGGGTAATGCCACATTGGTTACGCCCACCAAGGCGCGGCAGTTCAAATCTATCATACCAAGCGCTTCGCTGTTTTCAATATCTGCCCAGCTACCGAATTTTCCATAGCCTGCACAGTTTATAAGCACGCTGACCTCGCTTTTAGCTTCATTTAGCATTTGGGAAAGAGTATCTAGGCTTTTTAAATCGGTTAGGTCCAGCGGAATTGGTTTAACCTTGAGTTTGGTTTTGGATTTTAACTCCTCCAACAGGTTTTCGCGGCGGGCAATTGCCCAAATTTCATCAACATTATCGGTATAGCTTTCAAGCTGGCGAACAAGCTCTGTTCCAATGCCTGAGGATGCGCCTGTAACAATTGCAATTGACATATTCAAAACCTCTTTATTACTAATGTAAATTTATTTTATCACAAAAAGCTTATATTTTCAACTTACAGTTCTTTTTTAAAAAAGGAAGCATACAATTTAATAAAAAATAATCATAAAACGAGGGACTGCTATGACAATGAATTCATATATGCCGGAGGGAAGACAAATTTACACCACCGAAAACCGCAGGTGGTTATCCACCCCGCTTACCCTTACCGAAGCGAAATCTAAAGGGGTTATTTTAGAGGCAACAGCTTTAATGTGCGATGCCGAGCACAATCTGATTGTAGATTTAAACTGTATGAAGGGCATAATTAAAAGAGAAGAGGGTGCGGTAGGCATTAAAGAGGGGCGTGTGCGTGATATTGCGCTTATATCCCGCGTGGGAAAGCCGGTTTGCTTTACGGTAGAGCAGATTAAAACCGACCCGTCGGGGAAATTTTATGCCGAGCTTTCACGAAAACACGCTCAGGAAAGATGTATTAAGGAGCATTTGAGTCTTAAGAAAGCGGGAACGGTGATTGATGCGAAAATAACCCATTTAGAAAGCTTTGGCGCCTTTTGTGATGTGGGTTGCGGAATTATTTCACTACTTCCCATAGATGCAATTTCAGTTTCGAGAATTTCACACCCAAGGGACAGATTTTCGGTTGGCGAGGATATTAAGGCGGTTATAAAAACTATAGATGCCGAAAACCGAATAACACTTTCACACAAGGAGCTTCTTGGAACGTGGGAGGAAAACGCCGCCGCCTTTTGCGAGGGGCAAACGGTAACGGGAATTGTTCGTTCGGTTGAAAATTACGGCATTTTTGTGGAGCTTTCGCCAAATCTTGCAGGTCTTGCTGAGCCAAAGACGGGTGTGCAGGCAGGAATGAGGGCGAGTGTTTACATAAAGAGCATTATTCCCGAAAAAATGAAGGTTAAGCTGATTATTATTGACACCTTTGAAGGGGATGAAATCACACCGCTTAAGTATTATTTTAACGGCGATGAAATTGATTATTGGCGTTACTCTCCCGAAGATAGCCAAAAATCAATCTATACCGACTTTTTAAATCAATAATATATTTACATCGACACCCCGCTTTTACAAATCACGCGGGAAAAATATTTTATAATTATTTAGCAAATGTTTTTTTGCATTTTAAAATATTTTACCGAAAGGGTGATTTAGTTGAAAGCCTTTTTAGATGCCGAGGATATTAAAAGCAAGGCTTTAAAAAATGATACTACGGTGGGGGTGCTTTTGCATATAATTACCTTTATTTGCGGTTTTTTATTTGCTAACGCCCCTATTTGTAACAATCTTCTCCCCTTCGGGGCTGCATTTACCGGCGGTGTAAAGCGAAAATACCTTGCCGCCGCATCCGGCGGGAGTGCTTTGGGCTACATAATAAGTTTTTCAAACGGTGGCTTTGTATATGCAGCCTCGGTTTTTGCTATAACTACAATAAGGGTTATATTAAGCGGTGAACGCTTTGCTCGTTCGCCAATTTTTTCGGGTTGTCTTTCCTTTTTAGCGGCTGGAATTATCAGACTTACCGTTACAACCTCATACGGCGGAAGTGTTGTAACCGCCCTTACCGAAGCGGCTTTGGCGGGTGCGGCGGCATACTTTGTGGCTATTGTGTTTTACATATCCCCCACCCACAAAAGCGGTACCGATATTAAGGAGACTACCGCACTTTCATTTTGTGCCGCAATTTTCATTTTAGGACTTTCAAAATTTTCCGTTTTAGGACTTTCAATAGGCAGAATTTTGGCGGTTGCGGTAATCGTTGCAACCGCCAGATACGGACAAGCCGCATACGGCGCGGTAAGCGGAACCATTATAAGCTTTATTCTTGCTATTGCGGGCAGTGAATATTTTTCAGGCTCGGTAACATTCGCATTTTCGGGACTTATTTGCGGTGTTTTTTCGGCTTTTGGTACACTTGGTATGATACCTGCCTACATTTTAACAACCCTGATTTCCACCCTCATAATAGGCGAAACCGAGCTTATTTCGGTAATGTTTTTTGAAGCTGTAATAGGTTCGGGCGTTTTTTTGCTTCTGCCTAAAGCCTTGGTTGGGTATATTGGCGGATTGCTTTCCCCCACCACCGAAATTGCAAAGCTTGACAGCATAAAAAGCTCACTTATTATGAGGTTAGAATTTGCAAGCGGCGCACTTAAAGACATTTATGAAACGGTTGAGGATGTAGCCGAAAAGCTAGGCAAAATAAACTGCCCCGATTTTGACAAAACTCTTATTAAAATTGAGGATGAGGTATGCGGCGGTTGCAGTTTAAGGCGGCATTGTTGGGAAACGGCTAGAGAAATAACGGCGGTTGATGCGCTTGCCAGATGGAACAGAATGAGAAATCCTACCCAAAATAAAGCCGTGGAAAACCCCGATTTTAACTGCCTTAGGACAAGCAAATTTGAAGACGCTTTGCTAAGACATTGCGCCGAATATGACAGTAAAAAATCGGCAGAGCTACGGCTTAAAGAGGTTAGAAATGTAATTAACGACCAATTTGACGGTATTTCAAAAATGCTTAGCGACCTTTCTGAAGAATTCAAGTACGAGGTGCGCCACAATTCCAAAGCGGCAGAAAACATTATTCTTGCACTTAAAAATATGGGGTATCACGCCGTAAGCTGTGTTGCCGCCGATGATAAATTTGGCAGAATATCTGCCGATATTCACATTAAAGGGGTTGCCGACCAACCAATAAACAAAATGAGCCTTGTTAAAAATCTTTCCCTTGCGGTGGGCAGAGATTTTAACACCCCCACCGTAAGCGTTGGCTCTGACCAAGCCTTTATTTTTATAACCGAAAGACCCAACTACAAAATAGAAATAGGTCTTTCCCAAATACCTGAGGAGCAGGGTAAGCTATGCGGTGACAGCGCAAAATACTTTACCGATGGCAGAGGTAGATTTATTATGATAATCTCCGACGGTATGGGTAGCGGCGGTCGTGCCGCGGTTGACTCGGCTATGGTTTCGGGTCTTTTCAGCCGAATGATAAGAAGCGGCTTTGGTTACGATTGCTCACTGAAAATTATCAATTCCTCAATGCTTTTTAAATCTACCGATGAATCTCTTTCCACCGTAGATATAGCGGCAATTGACCTATTTAACGGAGGATGCGAGCTTTTAAAGGCGGGAGCCGCACCTACCTTTATTAAAAGAAACGGAAAGGTTGGCAAGGCGGAAAGCACCTCTTTACCGCCCGGAATACTGCGAAACGTTACCTTTGATAAGGCTAACATTAATTTAAAGGCAGAGGATATTATTGTAATGGTTTCAGACGGGGCAACCGCCGAGGATACCGAATGGATAAGCAAGATTATTTTGGATTGGACAATAGGCTCTGCCCAACAGCTTGCCGATGAAATTGCCTTTGCTGCAAGGCGAAGAAGAAGCGACGGTCACAACGATGACATTACCGTTATGGTAAGTATTTTAAAAAAGAATTATTAAAAGATAAAACACCAAGTTCAAAGACTTGGTGTTTTGTTGTATAATTTATGAAATTATTTTATATGAAAAATTGGGCGTTTCTTTTGCTACATCATCAAGAACTTCTAACAATTCTGCGGTAGCTGCTTTTAGCGTTTTCTCTAAATTGTTAAAACCGCTTATTTCAGCCGTAATTTCACCCATATCATCAAAAATACCTTCAAGCAAATCCCAAAGAGCATCGGGATTCTCACCATAATATTCAGGCAAGCCGAATTTTATCTTAAAAACCTTATGTATTTCTCCTAAATATTTACATTTGGAAAAATCCAAGATTATGGGATTTTCAGTTATTTCCTTGAATGCGAATTCATTTATATTTTTCATACTATATTTTTCCTTTCGTTTAAATTATTTCATAGGAAAAATCATTGAAATTACACAATTTATTAAAATCAGCTTTCCTTTTTAAAATTTCACTCAATAAATTTATATCTTCAGCAAATTTTGATGATATTGTATTTATACCCTTTACCACAACTTTATCTGCATCGCATTCCGTACGGAGCAAATCATGAAAAGCATCCCAATTTTTGCCGTACCATTCGGGAAAATCAAACGCTACTCTTATTCTTTCGTGCAATTCATTTAAAGTTTTGCAACCAGTTAAATCTAATTCTATTATTTTCATAGGTTTCGCTCCTTAAATTATTTCATAAGAAAAATCGTTGAAAGCACATTCTTTATTAAATTCAATTTTTCTTTCGAATATTTTATGCATTTTTTCTAAATGATCTTTAAAAACGTTAGACAAAGAATTTTCACCTTTTACAATAACTTTATCTGCATCACATTCACTCCACAACAAATCCCAAAATGCACTCCAATTTTTGCCGTACCATTCGGGGAAATCAAAAGCTACTCTTATTCTTTCGTGCAATTCATTTAAGGTTTTTACACCTGTTAAATCTAATTCGATTATTTTCACATCAATCACCTACTATTGTGAACTTAAAGTTAGAATTGATATTATGCAAATCTTCAAATACTTCTAACATTTTCTCACAACTATTACGCAAAGCACTATTCATTTTATTTAAGTTATATATTTCTACTAAATATTCTTCGTCATCCGAAAATACATCTTGCATCAAATCCCAAAGTGCATCTAAGTTGGCTCCATAAAAATCATGAAAACCAAATTTCATTTTTAATAACAAATGCACATCTGCCAAAGTTTTACAATCAGAAAAATTTAGTTTAATAGAATTTTCGGTTATTTCTTTAAGTGCAAACTCGTTTTTATTTTCCATACTCCATTCTCTCTTTCCTTTAAATTATTTCATAATCAAATGGCAAATTGGAATTTTGCGTTTCTTGTTTTGCTTTTTCAAAAATATTAATAATAGCATCTACTGTTGATTTCAAATTTTTTGATATATTTTCTATGCCAACTACAGTTAAAAACTGCACATCACTCTCCATCCATAAACAATCCCATAAAGCATCTAAATTTTCACCGTAATGCTCAGGAAAGTTAAGTGCCTTTTTTATTTTTTTATGTATATCAGATATAGTTTCACAACCATTAAAATTCAACCTTGCTGTTTTCATATTTTAAAAACACCTACTAATCCAATGTTTATAATTTTTCGATAACATATAAATACTCCTTAACAAATAAAATTAAAGTCAACTTTGATTTTTATTTATTAAGAAGTTCGGTTTATTTTCCCCCGCCAATTTTCAGGCTGTAATTATTATAACTTTACGACACAAAGTACAACACCCAAAAATTAAGAAACGGGCTGCTGAAAAGCGCAGATAACAGAAAAAGTTATCTGCGCTTAAATCTTTTAATTGTGTTCATTTAGTCCCTGACGGGAATTTATGAGATTC
>JAFSDM010000040.1 GCA_017436225.1 Clostridia bacterium
ATTCCACCTCAGCGTAAATGCTACCCTTAGAACGCACAAACTGCTCACTGCCATCTTCAAATTCGCGTATACCCGAAACCAAAAGCTGACCCTTACTTATAGCCTCACCCACCTTAACCTTAGTCACACCATTTTTAACCTCAATTTTTTTAATAATTCCCGCCTCACTTGACACAAGATTAGAGGGAAGATTTTCTTGCTTTTCGGACTGCTTTGTTTCTGATAAATCAACCGTTATTTTTGAGCCCTCAATATTTATCGCCGCCCACGAAAGACCGCTTTGCTTTAGAAGAAGCTCGTTACGTTTTTCTTCGGGGTCTATATTTTTTATAAAGGCGCCCTCAAAAATGCCTATTTCGTTGAGTGATGCTAAAATATCACTGCTTTTAATGGTTTTATTGCCGCTAATACAAATATTCCAAACACAACCCGACATAAACTGAATTATGGCAATGAAAATTACAAAGCCAACAACCATACCGTACCGTTTTTTGTTTTTAGCGATAAAAAAGGGAAGTCCCACCTTTTTGGTGATGTGTATTTTAGCAGGGATTTTTCTTTTAAAAACTCTTAATCTTTTAAAAGAGGCAATACCGATTTTAAAGTAAACTACATCTCCCTTTACCGATACGCGCCATATGGAAATGCCCTTAGCGGCGCACAAATTCAGTAGCTTTTCGGGATTTTTTGCCCTTACGCGAAGATAAAGGTATCCGCACAATAATCTGTACACAAATAAAATCACAAAAATCCCCCTTTAGCAAAACTCTATGCTTTTAATGATACCTGTAACGGTTATATTTGAGTCAAAATAATCCGAAACCACCAAGTCAAATCCCATAATTTTAAGGGTTGGCTTGCCTATGCTTACGCTTATTAGAGTGTCGGAATACTCTATTATTCCATAACAACCGTCTATAATAATTTCTTTATCCCCTTTTATATTGATTTCGGCTAGCTTTGAAAACGGGTCACTTGGAATTTGAAAAGCTAAGCCAAAAAGCTTAACCTTTTCTTTTGCTTTTTGTCTGCCTAGTTTAATTTTTTTAGACATTTATACACCAACTTTAAAATATAATATTCTGTTAAAACTTATGTTTATTTATATTCAAAAATGCTAGGAGGATAATATGTATACCATAAAAACCAAAAGAAACAGCGGTTATTACAGCGGCACAGGTTGTGTTTTGTTTTTTATTTCTGCTTTTTGCATTTTGGGGTGTTCCTCTGCCGCCTCGCACGGTGCCTTAAACGGACTTAAAATTGCCTGTTATATTATAATTCCAAGTATTTTCCCCTTTACGGTTTGCTCGGTGTTTTTTCAAAAAAGCGGCGGACTCTTATGGGTTAGCGGTAAGCTAAATAAAATAACAAAGGCTATTTTTAATTTAAGCGGAACTGAATTTTCGGTTATTTTATTATCTCTGCTTGGCGGATACCCCATAGGCGCAAAAATCACAGATGAGCTATATAGAACAAATGTTATAGATAAATCCACTTCAAAAAGGCTTTTGAGTTTTTCGGTAAACCCTAGCCCCGCATTTATTATTTCGGTTGTGGGCGGCAGTGTTTTAAACAGCGTATCGGCAGGGGTAATGCTTTTTATTTCAAACCTTACAGCCTGTTTTATTTTAAGCAGGCTTTTTACCCTTAAGCCTAAAAAGAAAACAGTGCAAATATGTATGCCAATATCAAGCCATGTTTCGGTTTCGGATGCCTTTGTAGAAAGCGTTCGCTCTGCCGCAGAAATCACAATAAACATTTGCGCCTTTGTGGTTTTATTTGCATCGGTTGCAGAGATTTTAAAGCTTGCGCTGAGCGGTAGCCTTTTATATTCCGCCCTATGTCCTTTGCTTGAAATAAGCTTTGGAATTACCGAGATTGGCAAAATAGGTATCCCAGCCCACGCATATTCATTTTTGCTTTGTTTTGGAGGCATTTCCACCATATGCCAAGTGAAGCAAGCCGCCGTTAATATAAAACCAACCTTTAAATTTATAATTTTTCACCGATTGTTGCACGGTATTACAGCCACAATAATTTCTTTTGTTTTGTTTAAAATCTTTCCTAAAAGCAGCGAGGTGTTATCAAATGTAAATGAAGTAAAGCTTGCAAATTATCCGCTTTTTTTACCCTCGGTTATGCTTATAATATTTTCGGTTTTGTTTTTAAGCTTTGTGGCAAACCCAAAAGGCAAAAAGCTAATTGATATATAAAAAAAGAGCCATTACGCCAAAAAAACGCAATAGCCCTTTTTTAAAGATTAGATTAAAGTTTTTCAATAGCCTCTGACATTTCATCTAGGTAGTCGCCCTCAAAAAGCTCGATAACGCCGTTATCACAAGCCTTTGCAAATTCAGGGTTAATAGGAAGCTCGGCAACATTTTCAATACCGTGACGCGCAGCAACCTCTTTAATATTTCCGCCGCCGAACGGATAATGTTTTTTGCCGCAATCCTCACACTCGAAGTAAGACATATTCTGAACCAAACCAATAATAGGAATATTCATAAGATTTGCCATTTTAACGGCTTTGTTAACTATCATTTCAACAAGCTCCTGAGGAGAGGTAACAATAATAATGCCGTCAACAGGGAGCGACTGAAAAACAGTAAGCGGAACATCGCCCGTTCCGGGAGGCATATCTACAAACATATAGTCTACGTCGCCCCAGATAACGTCGGTCCAAAACTGCTTAACGGTACCTGCAATAACAGGGCCACGCCAAACAACGGGGTCGGTTTCATTTTCTAAAAGAAGATTAACCGACATAACGCTAATATCTGTTTTAGTTTTTACAGGGAAAAGTCCAAGCTCGTTACCCGTTGCTTTTTCTTTAATGCCAAAAGCCTTGGGGATAGATGGACCTGTAATATCTGCATCCAAAACTGCTGTGCTATACTCCTTGCGCTTCATTAAAACCGAAAGCATTGAGGTAACTAATGATTTACCTACGCCGCCCTTACCGCTTACAACGGCAATAACCTTTTTAATATGGCTAAGCTCGTGCGGTTTTTCTAAAAAGCTTTGCGGCTTTGTGCGGTCGCTACAGTTTTGTGAACAGGTTGAACAATCATGTGTACATTCGCTCATTTAAATCATTTCCTTTTTTGTTTTAACTCTTTGGTAAAAACCAAAGAGTATTATACTACTTTTTTAATAAATTTTCAATAGCTTCAAGCGTTCTTTTACAATTATTATTATCACGGTATTTAAAGGTAGCATCCACCCTATTTACATATTCGTTTGGCATTATAAATCCGTTTTGATACGCGGTAATAATAAAATCTACGAGCCCATCAACCGTTTCTGCTATCTCTCCAAAGCCATTATTTTTATAGCTAAAATAGCCCTCCTTATAATGCTTGCTTCTAAACTCAGCATAATCAAACTGAAAATAACACATAGGCTTTTTCATATAAGCGAAATCGAAAGAAATGCTTGAATAATCGGTTATAAGATAAGCTGACTGTTTAAGGGCTGTCTGAACATCATACTCTTCGGTTGAGGCAATTATAATGTTTTCGTTACCCTTAAAGGACTCTAAAAATGGTTGCATTTGATTATGGGGAAAAAACAAAAGCTTTAGATTGTTTTCACTTAAAAATGAATTTAGTCTTTCATCTGCCAAAAAGGTGCAATAGGTTTTAACATAGTTTGAATTTTGAACGGCCATTTTATCCTTTTCGGTTATTCTTCCCAAATCGGGGTAAAGCCACCAACGCCAAGTGGGCATTAAAAGTATTTGGTTAGGGATTACATTAAACTCGTTTAGTTGGTCATACCTTGTCATACCCACTACCTTAATCTGCTCCTTAGCGTAGCCCAAATCGGTTTCAATTCCTTTAGCCTCTGCTTCGGTAGAGGCTAAAAACAAATCTATTCTATTACGCTTTTTTTCTAAAAAGGTAGCAGCGTTCATAGTTACGCCGTGCTGTAAAAATACCGATTTAAAGGGGTAAAAGCCCCTGACCTGAAAAAGGCGTGACATAAATGGTGCGGGAAGCCCCCTACCCGTTCTGGTGCTTATATCTGCCTCGGCGCACCAAGTGTAAATATGATGCTTAAAGGAGCCGTGCGGAATAACATTGCCCAGCCTTGCCACCTTTTCATAATCGGGAGAATTAAATCTGATGGGATAATAGACCTCACGCTCGGGATAGTTTTCACGCATATATTTAAAAAACCAATAGCCGTTATCCCTTGCGGTATGCTCCATTTCAGAAATTATCCAAAGATGCCTTTTAAACAGCTTTAAAATAAGACCCAAAGGACACGAAACGACTATTTTTATGGCGTCAAAAATATCGCACAGTTTAATAAGCGAAAGGATTTTCAAAACCTTTTTTAAATAAGTTTTCATACTATTTACCTAAATCATTTTTGATTTGAGTGGTGGAAATTTCGGGGGTACGAGGTAAATAAACAACCTCACAATAATCCTTTAGAAAATCGAATTTGCCTTCCCAATCATCGCCCATTACAAAGGTATCAATTTTAAATTCCTTAACATCGCTGATTTTTTGCTCCCAATTTTCTTCGGGAATTACTAAATCGACATAGCGGATAGATTCAAGCAGCATTTTTCTTTGTTCATAAGAAAAATAGCACTTTTTTTGCTTTGAATTCCAGTTAAAATCATCGGTTGAAAGGGCAACTATAAGATAATCTCCCTTTTCTTTAGCACGTTTTAAAAGCTGAATATGACCGTAATGAAGCAAATCAAAAGTTCCGTAAGTAATAACCTTTTTCATAAAAAAGTTCTCCTTTAATACCTTCCAAAATCTATTTCAACCGCTCTGTGGCGATTATTACGCTTATCTTCGGGGGGAGGAGTCATATAATCCCCGTAAAAATAGGTTAAGTATTTTACATATTCCTTGGGTGCTGAAAGTGTGATATCCTCAAAGGGAAGCTCAACCGACTCAAAAAACCATTCACGCTCCACAGATTCTTTTTGGTAGCTGTAGGCACCGCCCAATGCGGCAACCTTTTTGGTGGTTTGATTTTCAAATCTGCGAAGCTCTCTATCCAAACGATTTCTTAACCATTTTTTAGAAACAAGCATACTCATTACTCTGAGTGCAAAGTAAACCAACGCTTTTAAAAGCTGACCTTTTTCTGCTATTGAATAACCCTGTTTTGCTAAAAATAATCTCTTTAAAAAATAGGTGTTTTTATTATGCTTTTTTCTTTGTGCTTCGGTATCGGGAATATTGTCATAGGGAAAAATATCAATAAAAATCCCCTTTTTAGACTTATTTTTTGAAGAGTTACGCTCGGTAAAGTTGGTGCCCTTTAATAAAAGCTTTGCAACGGGCAAGGCATAATGCTCATCACTAAACATATCCTGAAGTTCAAAATCCTCACCAAGATCATTTTCACAAGCGCTTATAAATCTTGGGAAATCCTTACGCATAATGGCAAAATCCATATCATCATCCCACGGGATAAAGCCCTTGTGCCGCACCGCACCTAAAAGTGTGCCCGCAATCATATAATATTTTATATTGTTTTTTTCGCAAATTCGCTTTAATTCTGCCGCTAATAAAAGCTGACAGGAATGAAGCTTTTCGGCTACATTATCTACCGAATTATTCAATACTAACACCCACTGTTTAAAATATTTTTATAAAGCTCCATATAGAGATTATACTGCTTGGATTTTTCAAAATCTTTTGCCCTTTCCACACAATCCTCGGGCTTTAGATCTATGCTTTCAATAGCCCTAGCCAACGCATTTACATCACCGGTAGGAACAACCACTCCGCATTTATTATTCAGCATTTCGCCGCTTCCACCCGTATCATAGGTAACAACGGGGGTTCCCGAGGCGATAGCTTCAATATTAACGGTTGGGAAGTTATCCTCCTTTGTTGTATTAACAAATACATCGGCGGCGGAATATAGCTCTACAAGCTCATTAACATTGTCGGTACGTGTAATGCCCATAATATTTGATGGCAAGGCGGAAATTTGTTTTTCACTAAGACCTACCAACACTATTTTATAATTACTGTCTAAAAGCTTACTTAAGGATAAGAAATCATCTAAGCCTTTACGGTATTCCCAAACATTAGCAACACCCAAAATCAGTTTTTTATTTGTTAGGTTGTGCTTTTGCTTGAAGCTGCTTTCAACAGGATGAAAAACAGATAAATCTATGCCATTATTTATTGTATAAACGGGAAAATCGCCTAAAAACGACTGCTTTACCAGAGTGTTAAGCCAATTTGAGGGGGTTACTATTGACATATTTGGAACAGCTGTAAAAAGACGTTTTTTCTCAGAGTAGGATTTTTTTGAATCATCTAATATAAAGCTTGATGGATAAGCCCTTTTTTGCGGACACTGACCGCACCCCGTTTTCCATTTATCACAATTAACAAAGCTAAAATATGCACAGTGGCCTGTAAAAGCCCAACAATCGTGCAGAGTCCAAACAACGGGCTTACCATAGCTTTTTAAAAAATCAAAAAGCACACGAATATCTAAATAATAGCCGTGTATATTATGCAAATGGATTATATCGGGATCAAAATGCTTAATGCTATGCACTAATCTTTTAGTTGCGGCGGTTGAATAAAAGCCCTGCCTATCTGTTATACGCGAGAAAAAAACATGAGCCTTAAAAACCAAATCACTTTCTATTTTTAGGCAATCGGGGTCATCATAAAAGCCTCTGCCGTATGCAATTTGACATTTATCAGAGTTTGCCTCAAGTGTTTGTTTAATATCACAAGCAATTCTGCCCGTGCTACCCACACCGCAAACCGAGTTAATTTGAAAAACCTTCACAATTACTTCGACCTTTCAAGACTATTTAAAAGCTTTTCTAAAGAAAGCATAAACTTATTAAGCGTAAAATTTTCTTCAAAATAAGCTCTGCCGTTTTTTGCTAAATTATTATAAGCCTCTTTATTCAAAACAAAATCCTTTATAGCGTTTGCAAGAGCCTTATAATCGCCCGCAGGGACAGAAACACCACACTTTGATAAACTAATAATTTCTTCTGCGGCACCGCTTATAGCGGCAATTATGGGTCTGTTGCCCGACATATATTCCTGAAGCTTAGCGGGTGCGGTAAGACCGATAACACCCTCAGATTTTAAGGTTAATAAGAATGCGTCGGTGTTTTTATATTCTTCCCAAAGGGTTTCACGGTTTACCCTGCCGTGAAAAATGATTTTTTCCTGAACCTTTAGCTCTTCACAAAGCTTTTTACAATTTTCAAGCTCACTGCCGTCGCCGTAAATATCCACTACAAAGCCATCAAGCTCTTTAAGCAAAGCCACCGCTTTTACAATGCAGTCAATATTTTGAACGCTGCCGATATTACCGCCAAAAGCCAAGTGCAAGGTAGAGGAATTACTGTTTTTTATTGGTAAATTCATATCATCGGAATGTTGAGGGAGATAATGAATTTTTGATTTTTCCACACCGTTGACATTACACAAATAATCTTCAAACGGCTTTGAAGAAACGGCTAAAATATCGGCTCTGTTATAAAGCTTTTTGCTATAAGAGTGCATAATCTTAAAAAGCGGATTACCCTCGCCCACTCCCCAAGCCTTAAGACTCTCGGGCCATAAATCCAAGCAGTAAAGTAAAAAGGGAATTTTTCGTTTGTTAGCCGCCGCTCTGGCTCCGTTTGCCATTAAAACGGGTGATGTTTGGTAAGAAATAACCAAATCAAGCTTTTCCTTTAAGGCTTTAGCCTTTATGGTAGAGCTTAGGCAAAAAGAAAGGTAATTAAGCGCTCTGAAAACTACACCTGTACGGCGTGAAACGGAAAAACACCTTATAACCTTAACACCGTTATAATTTGTTATTCTGTTTTTTAAGCCTTTGCAGTCCTTGGGTACTTTGCCTGTTGCATAATCGGGCAGAGAGGTTAAAACAGTTACTTTATTACCGCGCTTTACAAGCTCGGTTGCAATTTCATTTACCCTAAAAGAATCGGGATAAAAATGTTGTGAAACAATTAATATATTCATATTTTTACACTGTTCACCTTTTATGATTATTATAAATAGTTATATATAATAAATATTATCATATTTACTTGATTTTTGCAACCATTAAAGCATAAATAAACCTTGAAAAAGGAAGCTTAATATAAGCTGCTTTTTCAAGGTAAACACATAAAATATTTAATTTAAAATTCTAAGTCCTTTAGGATAACGGTTTGTAAGGCGGGTACCCGAGCATTTTCCAAAACCCAGCGGAACGCCATTTGCCAGAACCAAGGTGTATCCCTTTTCACCCTCTACCCTAATTTCTTCACCCCTTAAAAAACTGAAAAGTCTTTCATCCTCAAGGGATAAATCTATGCTTCTTTTAGGCTTTACACCTGCGGCAGTAAATAGCGCGTGGGCGGGTTCAAGCCTGTTTTTACGAATCTCACCCACCAAAATACCATAGCGCAAAACATCGCCCTTAATTTGTGGTGCTATTTCGGGCACCAAATATATAAGATTATTTTTCTCATACAAAATGCCGTTCGGAGTTTTAAGAAAGTTATCGCTTAAAAACTCGGTAACTATTCTTTTATTTTGAGGTGTAATGCTCTCTTTAAATTCAGTAATATGGTTTGATTTTTCGCCCGATTTTCCAAAGCGTGCAACAAAATGGCCTTCGCCGCCGTTAGTTGGTATAATTCTGCGAACCTTACTATCAATTTCACTATTTCCCGAAAGTCCGCCCATACCAAACTCGGCATCAATTTTTTCCAAGGTGAATTCAGGATGATTTTCTAAAAACCATATAACATTATCTTCATTTTCTTCCTTTGCGAAGGTGCAGGTGCTGTAAATAAGCCTACCGCCCGAAGCCACTGCGCTTGCGGCGGCAGAAAGAATTTCCCTTTGCAGTTCGGCGCATTTTAAAACATAATCTTCGCTCCACTGCTTTTCAACAAGCTCGTTATGTCGCCACATACCTTCGCCCGAGCAGGGTGCATCAACCGCCACCGCATCAAAAAATCCCTCAAGCGATGAGCAAAGATAATCTGCCGCAAGGGAAGACACAACAGCATTTGTAACACCAATTCTTTCGATATTTGAAAGCAAAATAGTTGCCCTGTTTCTTACATATTCATTCGACCATAAAAGTCCTTTTCCCTCAAGTGCGGCGGCAATTCCCGTAGATTTACCGCCGGGTGCGGCGCATAAATCAAGGATTTTTTCACCTGGCTTTGCATCTATTACGCTAAGCACAGAGCTTGCAGACGGCTCTTGAACATAAAATCCGCCCGCGTGGTGAAGCGGTAAATTTCCCACGCCTTCAAAATCACTTGGTATGTAGTAAGAATGTTTATAAAACGGTGTATTTTTAAGTTCAAAATTGAAATTGGACTGAACTGTTTCAAGATCTGCTTTAAGGGGATTTACGCGTATTGCTCTATAAGGTTTTTGAGCGAAAATTTCATCAAAAAATTCGTTTGACCACGAAAGCAAATCGCAGGTTCTTTGTTTGAAAATTGAATTCACAAAAACATCTCCTTAACTGAATAATTACACCCGAAAAGTTAAAAATAATATTGAAGGGTGGTGAATTATAATGAATCAGAATAATAGCCAAAACAAAAACAACAACCAGAATAAAAACAACAATCAAAACACCGATAAAAACAAAAATAATCAGAATTATCAGCAAAAAAGCAACAATAAATAGGTTAATTTATTATAGCTGCCGCTTAATGCGGCAGCTTATTTTTTCTCAAAACCGCGACCAAAAATACCGCCAGTCACGGTTACAACAGTAAATGCACCGGGGTCGCTTTGAGATACTGTTTTAATAGCCAAATCAACCTCGTTCACCTTGAGAGCGCACATAAGGGTTTGACTTTTTTTATTTTCAAAAGCACCATAAGACTCAAGCACCGTAACCCCTCTATTAACGTTTTGTGCAATAGCGCTTGATACTTGTGCGCCCTTATTTGTTACTATAAAAATAAGTCTTCCTTTATCGGACCCGTATAGCATAGTATCTATAATCTGGCCAGAAATAAAAATAGCAACTGCCGCAAAAAGTGCCGATTCAATTTCTCTGTAACATATAGCCGCTAAAGCAATGACAATGCTATCTAAAATCAGCACCAATCTGCCGATTTTTAAATACGGATACTTCTGCTTTAAAACAACCGCTATAATATCTACACCGCCCGTTGTAGCTCCTTTTAACAAAACAAGCGAAAGTCCAAGCCCCGAAAGCGCTCCGCCGAAAATTGCCGCAAGCAATCTTTCTCCCTTAAATTCGGGCAAAAATAGATTAAAAGCATCTATAAAAACTGAGGTAACGGTTATTACAAATAATGTTTTTATAATAACACCTTTACCTAATTTTTTAAGTCCCAAAAGCAAAACAGGAATATTAAGCAAGAAAAAAACAGCTCCCGTTGGCAACAAAAGCAAATAATTAACTATTGCCGCAATACCTGTAAGCCCACCGGGAGAAATATTATTAGGTTCTATAAAAAAATCAAATCCAAATGCATAAAGAGCAGAACCTAACAGAAAAAAGATATAATCAATTATATTTCTTTTAACTGAGATTCCGCTCCCCTTTTTAGTTTTAATCACTATA
>JAFSDM010000041.1 GCA_017436225.1 Clostridia bacterium
AAAGACTTGCAAAATAGTAATAAATATGCTAATATAATATCTGTTATGTAACAAATTAAAGGAGGTGCAGATAATGGCTAAGTGTGAAATCTGCAGCAAAGAAATCGCTTTCGGTATTAAAGTATCCCACTCTCACAGACGTTCTAACAGAACTTGGAAACCAAACGTTAAGCGCGTAAAGGCTATCGTTAACGGTACTCCTCGTAGAGTTAACGTGTGCACTCGTTGTCTCCGTTCCGGCAAGGTAACTCGTGCCATCTAATTTAAGGGAATAAAAATTTAGGATTACGACTTGTTTTAAGTTCGTAATCCTTTTTTTATTTATTATTTTTAACCACCATAACAAGCAGCTTACCGCTTTTTACGGTAATTTCAACGGTATTATTTTTAAATTCATTACTAACGCCAAGCGGATAACTATTTACAAGTCTGGCATTATGAAGCGTATATTCCGCACCTACAATTGAAACGCCCTTTGATTTTTTTGTTACCGAAAAAACAGAAAAATAGCAATCGTAATTTGGTTTTTCTAATGTTAGTTTTGAACTAACAAAAAAGACCTTACTGTTTAAATCCCAAACAAAACATTCTTCTGCTTTTTCAGAAAGGCTGTACAGTGATGACAAGGTTGCGAGTGTATGATCCAGCCTACCTCCTGTAACGCCCGAAAGAATAAAACTGTTATACCCTTTTTCAAGCGCCAGATTAATTGCAAACTGCAAATCGGTATCATTTTTATGGGTTGGTAATTCAATAACCTCGCACTGTGCATTTTGTGGAAAATTGGCAGAGTCAAAATCGCCAACTATTAAATCGGGCTTAATATTATTGGCAGATGCAAATTTATATCCCGCATCGGCACAAATAACAAAATCCTCTTTACCGATTTTAGCACAAATTTCAGGATTAATTTCGGATAAATTACCGCCAAAAATAATTGCTCTTTTTACCTTTAACGCTTTTCCCATTCTTTAATATCCTTTATTTCGTTATAAATAGCAATGTAGCTTTCTACCCTTGATTTTTCAAGCTCGCCGTTTTGCACCGCCTCTAAGACTGCGCAACCCTTTTCAACAGTATGTGTACAGGAAGTAAACCTACAGCAACCAAGATAATCAGAAAAATCAGGAAACACAAACGGTAGTTCTTCCTTTTTAAGCGGCATTGTGCGCTCAATATCCAAGCTTGAAAATCCTGGAGTATCGGCAACATATCCACCGCACACGGGGTAAAGCTCCACATGGCGTGTAGTATGTCTTCCACGTCCAAGCTTACTGCTTACATCCCCTGTTTTAAGCCCTAAATCGGGGAACATACAGTTTAAAAGACTTGATTTACCAACGCCCGAATTACCCGTAAACGCCGAAACCTTACCTTTTACCATTTCAATTATTTCATCACAACCGTCACCGCTAACCCCTGAGGTAATGACACATTTAAAGCCGGCAGTAGTATATAAACGCTTCCAATCATCCATCTGACCTAAATCAGATTTATTGAATACAATAACAGGCTCAATATCGTTATTAACAGCAATTGCAGTTAGACGGTCTATTAAAAGGGCGTTTGGTGCGGGTGTGTTGTGTGAAGAAACAATAAAAAGTCTGTCCACATTTGCAATAGGTGGACGAACCAAAAGATTTTTGCGTGGCATAATTTTAGTAACAACGCCTTTGAGGTTATCAATAACCTCAAACTCCAGAGTATCACCTACTGTTGGAGTTTCACCGTTTTTTCTAAAAATGCCGCGAGCCTTACACTCATATATATTTCCGCCGGCTTCTACATAATAGAAGCCGGCAATTGCTTTAAGAAGTATACCTGTCATTATAAATTAAGCACCTTCATTTTCAACTGTGAAATCACTTGAATTACTTGTATTGTCACTACCCTGTTCACTCTTTTGAGGATACTGGTGTTGATAAATATTTAAAATTTCACCTGTTGTTGCATCAATGGTATAGGTTAAATAATCGTGATATGAAATATTATCAGCCGAAAGCTTAATGGTAACCTGAACCTCGGTTTTTTCGGTAGAAATAATGAAGTTAGCGTTTTTAAGCTTTGAAATTTCAACCTTACCTGTATATTGCTCAGCGCTAACTTGAGCATTATCAATCCAAGCAGAAACAAAGCCGTGGTCGTTAACATAATCGGTTGGTAATTCAACATTAAGAGTAAACTTATAAACAGGAATACCATTACCTACCGAAATATTAATGGCAGTACCTTTTTCTGCCATTTTGCCATCTCCGCCTTCGGGTGACTGACTAACTACATATCCCTTGAAGTTGGGTTCACTGCTTACCTGAGTTACAGTACCTACCTTGAAGCCTGCCTGTTCAATAAGCTTTTTAGCCTCTTCTAAAGAATGTCTTTTAACATCGGGAACCTCTGCAGGTTCTTTAAGAACACCTAAGCTTACAAAAAGCTTGATTTTTGAGCCGGGTGCTAATTTAGAGCCATAAGCGGGGTCGGTTCTTATAACACAGCCCTCTGCCATATCTTCGCTATATTCAGAAATAACCTCAACCTCAAAGCCCTCGTGGATTAAAATAAACTGTGCTCTAGACGCCTCTTGACCTACCACATTAGGTAACGCAATGATTTCTAAATCACCATTACAAATGGTAACGGTAATGGTAGCATCTGCGCCAACTAAGGTTCCTGCGGGAGGATTTTGCTTATAAATCTCACCCGGTTCAATTTCTGTTAAAAGCTCATTGCTTGGAGTGCCGTATTCGTAAGAGAATTTAAGTCCGAAATCTTCTTCAAAGCTTGCCAGCTCAGATTTATTTTTACCAAAGAAATCGGGACATTCAAATTTTTCACCCGAAGAGCTAAACAGCTTAGGAATGAAAATAATACACAAAACAATAATTGCAATAATAAAGGCTGCTGCTACACCCGCCAAAATAGCTATTACCGAAACCTTGCTTTGTGATTCTGCCGAAGCAGTATCATCGGTATTCGACTGTGTATCATAATAAAAACTATCAACTGCTTTTGTTGGGGAATCGTCTACAAAATAAGAATTATGGAATATGGTGGACGGATCCCTTTTAAACTGCTCTAAATCACGAAGCATTTCTGCGGCTGATTTATAGCGGTTTTGAGTATCCTTTTGCATTGCCTTCATTGTAATTTGCTCTAATCCGAGCGGAATTAAAGGATTTATATGTGTAGGTAGCTTTGGCTCGGTTTGAAGGTGCATAATAGCCACAGAAACGGTATTTTCAGCCTCGAAAGGTAAATTGCCTGTAAGCATTTCATACATAATAACGCCTAAGGAATAGATATCTGCCTTTTCATCGGTAAACTCACCCTTTGCCTGTTCGGGGCTAATGTAGTGAACAGAGCCGATTGCTTTATCGGTAATGGTCTGAGATTCTTTTCTGGCAAAACGTGCAATACCAAAATCAGTTACCTTTATAGTTTTATCTGCCAAAACCATAATATTTTGAGGCTTAACATCACGATGGACAATACCTTTATCGTGTGCGTGTTGTAAACCACGAAGAATCTGAATTGTAAAGCTAACGGCATCGTTCCAATTAAGACCGCCGTTGGTTTCTATATACTCTTTAAGGGTAATACCCTCAATATATTCCATAACGATATATTGAATAAGATCACCAAAGCTAACATCAAAAACCTTAACAATATTAGGGTGAGATAATACAGCTATAGCCTTGGATTCGTTTTTAAATCTTCTTTGAAATTCCTCATTAGAGGCAAATTCTTCCTTTAAGATTTTAATTGCAACAATACGGTCTTCAATGCTGTCGTAGGCTTTGTAAACAACAGCCATACCGCCAACGCCAATAATTTCTCTTATTTCATAGCGTCCGTCTAATCGTTTGCCAACAAATCTATCCATAAATCATACCGTTTCCGCCGCTGCACCGACTTTTATAGATTTTTCCGTTTTGCAGAAATTTTTCGGAAATTAATTATCTTTTAAATTTTAACAGCAACAACTGTTATATTATCGTTTCCGCCGTTTTGATTAGCGAGTTCAACCAAGCGCTCAGCCAAGGATGAAAAATCATTATCAGTTGAGGCTAGTTTAATAAGTTCATCATCAATACAGTTTGTAAGACCGTCTGTACAAAGCAAAACTGTATCGCCCTCAGAAACATCAAGCGTTTCAAAATCAACATCTATGTATGAAGAAACTCCTAAGGCTCTTGTGATGATATTTTTATTAGGATGATTTTTTGCTTCATCCTGAGTAAGCTGACCGCTTTCAAGAAGCGTTTGAACCACAGAGTGGTCGGTTGTTACTTGAGAAAGCTGATTATTGGAATAGTAATACGCACGGCTGTCACCCGCGTGGGCAAAATAAGCGACACCCTTAATAACTACCACCGCAACAACTGTTGTGCCCATTCCACGCATATCCTCATTTTCTTCTGCCATACTAAAAATTTTAGCATTAGCCGATTCGATAGAGGTTTTAAGCAGGTTTTTAACAAAGGAAGGGCTTGATTTTGGAGATAAATTTTGCTCTAAGGCTCCCGCAATAACTTCAACCGCCGTTATGCTGGCAATGTTACCTGCAGCCATACCGCCCATACCGTCACATACAACAGCCCAAGTTATGGTTCCGTTTTCAAACTGACCGTAGCTATAACTATCCTGATTGGTTGAACGTTTCATTCCAATATCGGTTTTAGCTGAAACAAGCATTAACTCCCCTCCTCTTTGCTTTTTCTTCTTAACTGGCCGCACGAAGCGTCAATATCGCCACCGAGCGTTCTGCGTACGGTGGTGTTAATACCCTTTGATTTCATAAGCTCACAAAATCTTTGAACCTTATTATCATTCGGGCGAGAAAACGAATTTTCTTTAACCGGATTTGCCGGTATTAAGTTTAAATGACAAAGCATTCCCTTTAATTTCTTTGCTAAAATATCTGCACATTCATCGGTATCATTAACACCGCTTATAAGTGCATATTCAAAGGAAATTCTACGCCTTGTATTTTTAGTATATTCACTGCACGCCTTTAAAAGAGTTTCTACAGGATAAGCGTGATTAACCTTCATTATTTTATTCCTGATTTCGTTGGTTGGAGCGTGAAGTGAAATAGATAAGGTTACAGGATACCCCGTTTCCATTAAATCATAGATTTTCGGAACCAAGCCTGAGGTAGAAACAGAAATATGACGAAGACCTATATTAACACCTTCCTCATCACTTACAAGCTGTAAAAACCTTACCACGTTTTCAAAATTATCCAGCGGTTCGCCCATACCCATTAAAACAACATTAGAGATACGAACGCCGTTATCCTTACCCGCCATTTCAACCTGCGCTAACATTTCCGAGGCGGATAAATTTCTAATAAGCCCATCAATACCGGATGCGCAAAAGCTACAACCCATTCTACAACCAACCTGGGTTGATATACAAACCGTGTAGCCGTGATGGTACTGCATAACTACCGATTCAATACATTCACCATCATATAACTCATATAAATATTTTACAGTATTATCTACCCTAGATTCAAGCCTTTTTTTTATTTTTACGCCTCTAATATCAAAAATATTATACAAAATTTCCCTAAGACTTTTGGGCAGATTGCTCATCTCATCAAAGCTTTCAACCCCTTTTCTAAGCCAAGAATATATCTGCTTGGCACGAAATTTTGGCAATGAAAGCTCTTTCAGCTTTTCTTCTAATTCGGTAAAGCTAAGTGATTTTATATCTATTTTTTCCATAAAATCACACCCTTTCCATGACGCTTACAAAAAATCCATCGCCCAAATCGCTCGGTGGCATAAGCGTAACGGTAGCGGCATCTGCTTTATTATAAGCCGACACTAGCTTAAATTCTTTGTTCTTGATTAAAAAACTATTAACTATATTATCATTTTCTTCATTAAAAAGGGTGCAGGTTGAATAAATAAGTCTACCACCCGATTTAACATAGCGTGATGCAGTTTGCAAAATTTCACTTTGAACATCTAAAAGAGCGTTACACTCCTGCTCTTTTTTATATTTTATTTCAGGCTTTCTTCTAACAACACCCATACCGCTACAAGGCACATCACAAATCACCCTATCAAAAGAGCCTAGGTCGGGATTGTATTCGGTAGCATCATTAACGGCGGAGTTTATAATGTTAAGACCAAGTCGCCGAGCGCCTTTTTTAATTAAATCAACCCTATGGGAATGGATATCAAGCGCTACAACCTCGCCTGAATTTTGCATATCCATAGCAATTGAAAAACTTTTTCCGCCAGGTGCGGCGCAACAGTCTAAAATCCTTTCGTTTGGCTTTGCACCAAGACAGGCTACTGCAAAACGGCTTGAAAAATCCTGCACAAAAAACAAACCCGATTTATAGCTTTTTAATTTTTCTATGTTTTTTATTCCATCAACCATAAAAAATTGGTCAAATTCTGTTTTGGTAAGGGTTGCGCCTAACCCCTCAAGCTCATTAAAAACTAACTCCTCAGTATTTTGAACTAAAGGATTTATTCTAATAAAAACGGGTGGCGGCAATAGAGAATTTTCAAAAAAGGAATTAACCTTTTCTTTAGAATACTGAGCAGCTAAACGATTGTATATCCAAGCCTCTACCGAATATTTAACCGATGGATCTCCGCAGTTTTTAATAAGCTCAATTGAGTTTTCATTACAAAGATTTCTTAAAACTGCATTTACAAGACCAACATTACCGCGTTCTTTAGATTTTTTAATCAGCTTAACCGCTTCATTCACAACGGCAGAATTGGGAATTTTATCCATAAATAAAATCTGATACGCGCCGCTACGAAGTACCGCAGAGGTGTAAGGGGGTGTTTTTGAAACAGGCTTTTTAAGGAATTTATTCAAAACATAATCTATGCTGATTTTTCTTTCTAAAACGCCATAAAAAGCAGAGGTTACAAAGGCTTTGCCAACTGAATTTAAATCAGTTTGATTTAAAACGCTATCTAAAATTATGTTAGAATAACCGTTTTTTTCAGCCTTTAAAAGAGCTGAAATTAAAACCTTTCTTTCGTTTTGCACTTCCCCACCACCTTTTTTGAGATTTTTAAAATTAGTTTATAATATCTTGATTTTTAATAAATCTGCCGTTAATAAAAGCAGAACTATCCATTTTTTTAGAGCCATCGGGGCAAATTTCTTTTATAATTAGCGCGGTGCTTTCACCACAAGCTATAAAAGCATTACCGTTTTCAACAAAAAATTCGCCTAATGAATGATTACCTTTAAGGGCGGTTGCCTCTGCTGAAAAAACCTTAAAACGCCTTTCATTATAGTAAAAATATGTTAAAGGCCAAGGATTAAAGCCTCTTATAAGATTACAAAGCTCAAAAGCGTTTTTAGTGAAATCCAACTGTCCCATTTCCTTAGTAAGCATTGGGGCGTAGTTTGAACCCTCTGCAGGTTGCTTTACAGGTGTAATAGTTCCGTTTTCTAAGCCTTTTATGGTAGAAGAAAGTAGCTTTGCACCCTCTATACAGAGCTTATCAAAAAGGCTTCCGCCTGTATCAGAGTCCTCAATGGGTACTTCTAGCACCTCTAAAATATCGCCTGTATCAATTCCTTCATCCATTAGCATGGTTGTAACGCCTGTAACCTTATCTCCGCAGACAATTGACCACTGAATTGGAGAGGAGCCGCGATGCCTTGGAAGAAGTGAGCCATGCACATTTACACAGCCGTATTTAGGAATTTTTAAAATTTCCTTTGGTAAAATTCTGCCATAAGCCACAACAACTATAACGTCGGGGTTTATGTTTTTTATCAGCTCTAAAATTTCGGGATTATCTCTGAGCTTTTTAGGCTGAATAACCTCAATACCATATTTAAGCGCCGTTTCCTTAACGGGCGGTGCGGTTAAAATCTTTTTTCTGCCAACGGGCTTATCCTCGCGAGTGAAAACGGCTTCTACTGAATGTCCGTCTTCAACAAGGCGTTCTAAACAAGGCACCGCAAAATCAGGTGTGCCCATAAAAATAACCTTCATATTTTTAACCTCTGATTACTTTATCAATATACAAAATGCCGTTAAGATGGTCAATTTCGTGGCAAAATGCACGGGCTAAAAGTCCTTCGCCTGTAATTTCAAAGGTATTTCCGTTTCTGTCTTGCGCTTTTACGGTAACACGCATTGGTCTTTTAACGGTACCGCTTTGACCCGGAACGGAAAGGCAGCCCTCACTGCCAACCTGTGCGCCCTCTTCCTTGATGATTGAAGGATTTACAAGCTCAATCGGACCATCGCCGACATCTATAACGCATATTCTGCGAAGAATTCCAACCTGTGGCGCGGCAAGACCGACGCCCTCAGCATAATTCATTGTTTCTATCATATCATCTAAAAGCACGGCTAATTTATCATCAAAATTCAAAACCGACCTACAAATCTTTCTTAAAACGGGGTCGCCGTTTTTAACAATATTTCGAATAGCCATTATTTTTCCTCCTTAAATAATACTTTCGGGGTTTATATCCACAAAAACGGTTATGTTTTTATCATAAACCGAGTAAAATTCCAAAAGAATTTTATCTAAAAACTCACGGAATTTTTGAGTGTTTTTTGTTTTTAAAATAAGGCGCTGACGATATTTTGAATTCACTCTTGGACTATTTGCAGAGATTGGACCCAAAATTATCATTTTTATCTCATTATTTTGTTCTTTTAAAGCCTTTTTAATAAGTTCAAAAAGCTTTAGCGCCGCAAGACGTGTTGTTTCGCTGCCAACCGCCGAAACGCCAAGCATAACAATATCACAGTATGGCGGATATATCATAAGTCTGCGGCTCATAATTTCGGTTGAATAAAAACCGTTATAATCCTGATTGCAGGCTAGTTCTAAAATATCGTTTTCGGGCTCGTGAGTTTGAACGATTGCAAGACCCGGTTCAGAGCCTCTGCCCGACCTACCAATAACCTGTGTTAAAAGTGAAAAGGTTCGCTCTAACGAACGAAAATCATCACTATACATAGATTGATCAGCGGAAAGGACACCGACTAAGGTAACATTTGGGAAATCTAAGCCCTTTGCCACCATTTGGGTGCCAAGCATAATATCATATTCGCCATCCGAAAAGGCTTTAAGACCCTTTTCAAAGGCGTCACGAGTCATAGTGGTATCGGCATCGAGCCTTAAAATTCTGGCATCAGGAAACATTGCAGAAATTTCTTCATCTGCTTTTTGAGTACCAATACCCGAAAAACGGAGTTTTTTATTTTTACAGTGCGGACATTCGGTAGGCTGTGGGTGTGAAGCTCCGCAATAATGACACATTAGCTTTTTGTTTGCAGAATGATAGGTAAGAGAAATACTGCAATTTTCACAATTAAAAACATATCCACAAGCAGGGCAAGAAATGTAGGTGTTATGCCCACGGCGATTTAACAAAATAATAGCCTGTTTTTTATTTTGAATTGTATTTGAAAGCTCTTTAGCTAAGGTGCGACTGATTATTCCCGTATTACCAACCGCCAATTCCTCACGCATATCAACCGTTAGAACACTTGGTAACACGGCATTACCGTAACGATTGTTAAGGGTTACCAAACCAAAACGCCCCTCACTGGCGTGGCAATACGACTCAACCGATGGTGTAGCAGATGCCAAGAGCAGTAAGGCTTTATGATATTTGCACCTTACAGAAGCAACCTCACGGGCGTGAAAACGAGGACTTTGCTCGGATTTATAGGTGTGCTCTTGCTCCTCATCCATTATTATAAGTCCTACATTTTTTAAAGGCGCAAAAACCGCCGAACGGGTACCGATGGCAACCACCGCGCGGTCTGAATTGGCTTTTTTCCACTCCTCCATACGCTGACCAAGTGACATAGCGCTATGGAAAACTGCCACTCTTTCACCATAACGAGCCTTAAATTTTGAAAGAGTTTGCGGAGTTAAGGAAATTTCAGGCACCATTACAATAGCGCTTTTTCCGTTTGCAATTGCATAGTCTACAAGCTTTAAGAAAATGCTTGTTTTACCGCTTCCCGTTACACCGTAGAGCAACGAGGTTTTAGCGTTTTCTGAATTGTAATCATCTAACAGTGAATTATACGCATTTTGCTGTTCATCAGTTAAAACAATTTCGGTAGTAGTTTGCGGAATGCTTTGTTCCTTTGCTTCTAAAGCGGGGATTTGAAAAACATTAATTACGCCCTTTTTTTCAAGCGCCGTTATTACCGCCTGCGTAACACCCGTATAGTAGGCAATTTCTTTAACACCCGCGGTATTAACCTCATCTAAAAACTCTGCAACAGCCCTTTGCTTTGGTGTAAGCTTTGGCAAATCTGAAAGTGGCATTGAAAGAGAAGCCATAGATACGGTTGGGTCGCGCATATTCTGCTTTGCGGTGCGGTCAAGACTAATTATATTTAGTTTTAAAAGCTCTGCAAAAGCATCTTCATTGGTTAGCTTAAAGGCGTTTATCACTACACTTTTTTCTGCCGAACCGCCCTTTTTACGCAAAAAGGCTACTATATCATTACCAAGCTTTGAAAGATTTGCAAGAGCCATAGGCTCAACATTATTTTCAAGCTTAACCGTGGATACCATTTTAACACTTAGTCCAAAGGGTAAAAGCGTTTTAATTGCATCATAATAAGTGCAAAAGGTATGTGACTTTAGCCATTTTACGATGCCAAGCATTTCCTCATTTAAAAGGGGCTTTTTATCGATAACCGAAATAATGTTTTTAATTTCCGAATTATCGGTAATTTGCGCACCGTCAGACAAATACAAAATAACACCCTGACGCTTTGTATTACCTCTGCCAAAAGGCACCGTAACCCTACAGCCCGGCTTACAAAGCTCAACAAGCTCGGCAGGTACAGAATAATCAAACGGCTTGTCAAACCGATAGACCGTTTTTTCGATAGCAACACCAGCAACAACGGAATATCGCATAAGACAAGCCTCCTTTTTTCAAAAGAATTAAATTTTATAAATTATAAGCCTTTTTCCTCGGCAATTTTATCAATAGCCAAGCTAACAGATTTTTCTAAAGCCTTATCAGTCTCGTTTTCGTTCTTTTCGGCAATAACTCTTGCCTGTTTTGCTACCTCTAAAACTAATTGATAGCGACTTTCTGAATGATTAATAAGTTTTCCGATTGCTGGATTAAGCATTTTTAAGCACCTCATCTATAAGATATTTTTGATTTTTTAACAATAATTTATTGCTTTTTAAAACTGTAATAAAATCCTCTACCGCTAAAGATAAATCATCATTAACAACAATATAATCATACTCATCGGCACGGCGGATTTCATTTAATGCTTCCTTCATTCTTTTTTCAACCTGTTCGGCGGTTTCGGTACCTCTGCCAACCAAACGTTTTTTTAACACTTCAAATGAAGGGGGCATGATAAACACGCTAAGAGCACCCGGTAAAAGCTTACGCAAAGCTTCGGCGCCGTTTACGTCACATTCAATAAGTACGTCATCGCCCGCTGCTAAATGCTGCTCAATAGGGGCTTTGGGGGTACCGTAATAGTTCCCTGAATATTCATTATACTCCAAAAACATATTATTTGCAAGCTGTTGTTCAAATTCTTCGCGTGAAATGAAGTGATATTTTTCACCCTCTACCTCACCCGTTCTCATAGCTCTTGTTATATGAGAAATTGAAAAGAAAACATCTTTTTTAACCTTTAAAACCTCTTTAAGGATTGTATCCTTACCCGAACCCGAAGGACCCGAAATAATATAAATATTACCTTTACTCATTTTCATCCTCCGATAAAGAAATATCGTTATTTTCTTCCTCAATACGATTGGCAACCGTTTCGGATTGTAAATAAGTAAGGATAATATGGTCGCTATCGGTTATTAAAACTGCTCTGGTGCGTCTGCCGTGAGTTGCATCAATCAATGTGCCGTGTTCCTTGGCTTCACCAATAAGTCTTTTAATCGGTGCCGATTCAGGACTTACAATAGCCACAAGGCGTTCTGCAGAAACTAAGTTACCAAAGCCAATATTAACAAGTTTCATAATAAAATTACCTCAAAAAAGAAAAATTATTCGATATTTTGTATTTGCTCACGAATTTTTTCAATCTCGCCCTTAATATCAACCACAATTCTGGTAATTTCAATATTTTGAGCTTTAGAACCGATTGTGTTTGCTTCACGATTCATTTCCTGAACAACAAAATCAAACTTCTTACCCAAGGTTTCGTCACTGTTTATCATACTTATAAGCTGTTCAATATGACTTCTAAGTCGAACCGTTTCCTCATCTACTGCAATTTTATCGGCAAAGATTGCGGCTTCGGTTAAAATTCTTTGTTCATCAATTGAAGAGTTCTCTAAAACCTCACGAAGCTTTTTTTCAAGGCGCTCGCGATAGTTTTTGAGAGTTTCGGGAGCATTTTTCTCTACTAAACCAACCATTTCAAGAATGTGGTTGCAACGAGACTTTACATCCTCTGCAAGGCGAACACCCTCGGTTTCGCGCATTTTAATAAATGCTTCAACTGCGCCTGTGGCTGCCTGTTCAACGGCGCTCCAAACCTCATCCTCATTAAGTTTTGGACGCTCTATTAAAAATACGTCATTATTTAAAATAACATCACTAAGCGAAACCTTACCGGATAAGCCGTATTTTTTCTTTAAGGTCTTTAATGCTTCTACATAGCTATCGGCTACCGCTTCATTAACGGTAACAACACTGCTTGAACGGCTTCCGCCATCCATACCTACATAAACTTCAATTTTACCACGGGCAATGCGGTCGGCAAAAAAGGCTTTAAGCTTTTCCTCCAAAAAGGCACAGCCCTTTGGTGTACGAGCAGAAAATTCAAAATATCTATGATTTACAGATTTAATTTCAACTGTATAATTAACGCCGTCTTTAAGCAATTCAAAACGGCCATAACCGGTCATACTTCTTACCATAACACCAGCTCCTAAAGATATTGGATAATATATTATTATACTAAATAATAGGCTATTTTGTCAACTAAAAAGAGCAAAAACATAGCATAGATTAGCAATAATTTTGCTAAATTCAGGTGATTTTAGAGTGAGCAGTTAAACCCGAACCCGCCTCAAAGCGGTATATTTCGGCGCTTTTTACTTTAGTTTAATCTTGCAAGGCGTCAGCCTTGCTTCGCTTAAATCGAATAAAAATCCTCCAAAATCTCCTCTCTTTGAGGTCAAAGATTTTAAAAAGTGTGGATTTTAGTTCAATTGAGGCAC
>JAFSDM010000042.1 GCA_017436225.1 Clostridia bacterium
CAAAATCTAGCGTTTTGTTCTTATCCGTTTTACCAAGTTTAAAACTTGAATTGTCGGGTCCTTTTTTTCATCGTTGTTTAATTTTCAAGGTTCGTTTCCGCTACCCTTTCTCAAGGGTGCCCAAATATAATACCAAATTCGGACCCTTTTGTCAACACCTTTTTTCCATTTTTTTAAACTTTTTTCCTCTTTTTCTACTTTGCACAAAAAAATTCCCTTTTTTTAATTCTTTTTGCTCATTTTGGTTTATGTTTTGCACTGTTTGGCGGTATTTTGGACTTTGTTTAATTTATACACAACTATAGACTTTGAAACTCTTTACATATTATATATAAAACATAAAAAGCAACACCAACGCCCACGCCCCGTAGGGATGTATTTGTTTCTCGAACAAAATTCCCTGTATTGTTGCCCAAAGCCTCGAAAGGCGACAGCCTTTCTGCGTTTTGTGGCTTAAATACAGAAATTTTTTAGTTCTTACGAAACTGCGAAGCACCTTAAAACGAAAATTTTGAGTACAAAAAAAGACAAAAAGCCATAGTAACGCTGTCACGTACTATGGCTTTTTAACGCATTATTGTGCCAAAATTTCACGTTTTTAAGGAAATACTGCCCTACGGGGCGTGGGCGCGGTATTGCTTTTATGATTTATCATTTTATTTAAATTATAGTGTTGCCGCCATAACTGCTTTGATGGTGTGCATACGGTTTTCGGCTTCATCAAAAACGATTGACTGCTCACTTTCAAAAACTTCATCGGTAACTTCCATGCAGGTTATGCCAAATTTTTCATAAATCTCTTTACCTGTTGTTGTTTTAAGGTCGTGAAAGGCGGGAAGACAATGCATAAAACGGCACTGCTCGCCTGCGGTTTGCATAAGCTTAGAATTAACCTGATAGGGAGAAAGGTCTTTTATACGCTCCTCCCAAACCTCTGCGGGCTCACCCATTGAAACCCAAACATCGGTATAAATAACGTGTGCGCCTTTTACTGCTTCTTCAGGGCTTTCAATAAATTCCAAAACTGCGCCGGTTTCTTTAGCAATTTCGTTACAGGTGGCAACTAGCTCTTCACTTGGGAAATACTTTTTGGGAGCAGAGGCTACAAAATGCATACCCATTTTAGCACAGCCTACCATAAGGGAATTACCCATATTGTATCTTGCATCGCCCATATAAACAAATTTAATGCCCTTTAAAAAGCCAAAATGTTCCTTAATTGTTAAGAAGTCGGCAAGGATTTGGGTGGGATGGAATTCGTTGGTAAGACCGTTCCAAACGGGAACACCTGCATATTTTGCTAGCTCTTCCACAATTTCTTGACCGAAACCACGATATTCAATACCGTCAAACATTCTGCCCAAAACCCTTGCGGTATCTGCTATGCTTTCCTTTTTGCCGATTTGTGAGCCTTGTGGGTCAAGGTATACAGGGTGCATACCTAAGTCGGCGCCTGCTACTTCAAATGCGCAACGGGTACGAGTACTTGTTTTTTCAAAAACAAGAGCAATATTTTTGCCTTCGCAGAGCTTATGAGCAATACCTGCTTTTTTCTTAGCCTTTAAATCGGCGGCAAAATCTATAAGCTCCCCTATCTCAGCGGGAGTAAAATCTAAAAGTTTTAAAAAACTTTTTCCCTTTAGGTTCATAACAATTCTCCTTACAAGCAAGATTTTATAATATCTACTGCCTCTTTTAAATCTTCCATAGATATATTAAGAGGTGGCAATAAGCGTACCTTATCCTTTGCGGTAAGACATAGCACACCCTTTTCCATAGCTGCTTTTACAACCTCTGCGGCGGGTTTTTTTGTTTTAATTCCTATCATAAGACCCATTCCGCTAATAGCCTCAACTCCCGCTACATCTTTAAAGAAATCAAAAACAAACTTGCTTTTAACGGTTACTTCTGCTAAAAATTCATCGGTAAGGCGGCTTACAACGCTAACTGCGGCGGCGGCACAGATGGGATTACCACCATAGGTTGAGCCGTGGTCACCAAAGCCTAAAACGCCCTCCACCCTTTCAGATAAAATCGCGGCACCAATAGGAAGCCCGCCGCCCAGACCTTTAGCGGTGGAAACGATGTCGGGGCTAATATTAAAGTTCATATAGGCATACATTTTACCTGTTCTGCCGTTACCTGTTTGAACTTCATCCACAATAATTAGGAAGTTATGCTCCTTTGACAGTGCTCCGATTTCATTTACAAAATCAGCCTCGAGCGGAATAACCCCGCCTTCGCCCTGAACGCACTCAATCATAACTGCGGCAATATTGTTTTCAGAAACGATTTTTTTAAGAGCTTGGGTATCATTTGCGGGGGTATGAATAAAGCCATCTGTTAAGGGATTAAAAAGCTCGTGATAATGCTCTTGACCTGTTGCGGCAAGAGTTGTGATAGTTCTACCGTGAAAACTATTTACAAGGGTTACTATTTTATACCAATCGGCACCTTTGTTATCACTCGCCCATTTTCTTGCAACCTTTATAGCGCACTCATTTGCTTCGGCTCCCGAATTTGAGAAAAATACCTTTTTCATACCTGTTTTTTGGCATAAAAGCTCGGCGAGCTCGGCACACGGCTCGGTATAATATAGATTGGAAGTGTGCTGAAGCTTATCTAACTGACTGATAACAGCAGATTTCCAAATCTCATCGCCGGTACCAAAAGCATTAACTCCTATACCTGAACCCATATCGATATACTTTTTACCATTTGTATCATAAAAATAACTACCCTTACCCGATACAAGCTCTACGGGAAAGCGGTTATATGTATTGGCTACATAGGTTTTATCTTTATTTGTTAAAGTTTGCATTTGTTTTATTCACCTGATCTACCGAAAAGGCTTATTCATCGGCACTAACCATTGTACCTGCGCCTTCATCGGTTAAAATTTCCATAAGAATTGAATGGGGCACGCGGCCATCCATAATGATTACGTTTTTAACACCCTTATGGATTGCTTCTACGCAACAATCCACCTTTGGAATCATACCGCCTGAAATTACACCTTCTTCACAAAGCTTTTCAATACCCTTTAAAGTAACTTTAGGAATAAGGGTTGAAGGGTCGTGGCGGTCGCGGAGAATGCCATCAATATCGGTCATCATAATAAGACGCTCGGCTCCAAGCGCACCTGCAATATACGCCGCCGCGGTATCACCGTTTATGTTATAGGCATTGCCCTGTTTATCACATCCGAGTGTTGAAACAACGGGAATATAACCTTTTTCTAAAAGGTCGGAAATGGGTTCGATATTAACGTTTGTAATTCTACCAACATAGCCTAAACGTTCATCCTTGATTTCGGCTTCGATAAGGCAACCGTCCATACCGGAGATACCCATAGCCTTGCCGCCCTTCATCTCTAAAAGGTTTACAAGGGTTTTATTAACCTTACCAGCAAGAACCATTTGAACGATATCAACCGTTTCTTTATCGGTAACGCGAAGTCCATCAACAAACTCGGGCTTTTTACCGAGTTTATCCATTAATGTGCTAATTTCAGGACCTCCGCCGTGAACTAAAACAACCTTAACGCCAATAAGCCATAAAAGAACAATATCTTCCATAACCTGTTGCTTAAGCTGTTCGTTAATCATTGCGTTGCCGCCATATTTTATTACAACGATTTCGCCGTTATATCTTTTAATATAAGGAAGCGCCTGAGTTAAAACCTCGGCTCTTTCTGCATTTGTTAAATTCATAATAATCTCCCTTAGGTGCGGTAATCTCCGTTGATTTTTACGTAGTCATAGGTTAAATCGCAACCGTATGCTTTGGCGCCAAATTCACCATCATTTAAATTAACAAGGATATAGATTTCATCCTTAACTAAAATCTCTTTTGCTAGTTCTTCAGAAAATTCTACTCCTACACCGTTTTGGCAAACGAGAATTTCGCCGCCTTCGGATTTGAAGCGAACCTCTACCTTATTAACATCAATTTCTACACCTGCATAACCTAAAGCGCAGAGAATTCTGCCCCAATTAGCATCGGCACCAAACATAGCCGCCTTAACAAGTGAAGAACAGATAACTGCTTTTGCTGAGGCCTTTGCAATTTCTTCGGTTTTAGCGCCTTCTACCTGACATTCTACAAGCTTAGTTGCGCCTTCGCCATCCTTAGCCATAACCTTAACCAGCTTTTCGGAAAGTGCGGCAAGTGCCGAAACAAAGGTATCATAATCGGCATTTTTATTGGTAATTCTTTCGTTTTCTGCCATACCCGATGCCAAAACTGCAACGGTATCATTAGTGGAAGTATCACCGTCGATTGAAAGCATATTAAAGCTATCGTCAACCACTTCCAAAAGGGCTGATTTAAGCATTTTTGAATCGATATTTGCATCGGTAGTGATAAAGCAGAGCATTGTAGCCATATTTGGATGAATCATACCGCTACCCTTGGAAATTGCGCCCATTTTACAAACCTTACCGCCAAGAGTGAACTCTACAGCGAATTCTTTTTTTACGGTATCGGTTGTCATAATAGCTTCGGCGGCGTCGCTTGAGCCGTTCTCACTAAGCTCTGATACGAGCTGTGGCAAACCGTTTTTAATTGGTTCAATATCGATTGGTTTGCCGATAACGCCTGTTGATGCTACTACAAAATCGGTGGGTTTTAAATTTAAAGCATCTGCCGCAAGGGAGCACATAAGCTCTGCCTTTTCTACACCGTCTGCATTGCAGGTATTAGCAATTCCGCTATTGCAGATAACCGCCCTTGCTTTGCCATCTGCAATATTATTTCTGGTAACTGTGATGGGTGCGCCATAAACTAAATTTTGAGTATAAACTGCCGCTGCATCACACTCTTTTTCGCTAACGATGAGCGCCAAATCCTTTTTTGTTTTGTTTTTTCTTATTCCACAATGAACACCGCTTGCCTTAAAGCCTTTTGGTGCGGTAACACCGCCATTTATAAATTTAACCATATCTTTTCACCTATATATTAGGGTGAGCAATCAAATCCGAACTCCGTTTTGTGAAGGCGGATTTTCGCTCATCCTTTGTTAAAATACTCGCAAATCCAAAAGGATTTGCTGTGTTTTGTGCCTCGCCTGAACAAAAATCCGCGCTTTACAAAATCTGCGACCTCAAAGCGTGAAGATTTTGAGAGATTTTTGTTTCGGTCGGGCGAAATAACGCTCTCACCTTACGAGAACGAACGGAGCAAAAAGCTCCAAAAATGCCGCTTTGCGGCGGGTTCGGGTTTAATTGTTCACCCTAAGCATAAATTCGGGTTTTTGTCCCATTTTAAAGTTCATACATTCTAAAGCAGCGCCGCTTGCGCCTTTACCCAAATTATCATAACGGGCAATAAGCAAAATTCTTTCTTCATTACCTGCGACGGTTATTTCCATACCATCATTTTCTGCCATTGCATTTCCTGTGATAAAGCCGTTATCATCAATAGTCTCTTTGTATTTTACAATGTTACTGTTATATTTTTCGGCATAAAGTTTTTTAATATCTTCGGCAGTTTTGCCATTTTTTAAATCCTTTGACAAAATGGTAACTGTCATAACCATTCCGCAGAAATAATCACACACATAAGGTGAAAAAACAGGCTCATTTTTAAGTCCGCTTATGATTTTCATTTCCTTTAGGTGCTTATGCTGTTGAGTTAACGCATACTGACGTGGGGCATCAAACATTTTATCTCTGTTTTCAGCTTCATATTGGGCTATACCTTTTTTACCCGCGCCGCTATAACCCGAAATGGCGTGACAGAATATATCCTGCTCAGCTGAGATAAAGCCGTTATCTACAAGGGGTTTTACAAGTGCTATAAATCCACTTGCGTAGCAACCCGGTACGGCAACTCTTTTTGAAGAAAGGAGCTTATTTTCAAGCTCTTTGGAAAGCTCGGGGAAGCCGTATGCCCAATCATCATTTGTGCGGTGGGCGGTAGAGGTATCAATAACTACTGTGTCTTCGTTTTCGATAAACGAAACCGCTTCTCTTGCCGCATCATCAGGCAAACACAAAAAGGCAATATCTGCCGAGTTTAGCGCCTGTTTTCTGGCATCGGGGTCTTTGCGAAGCTCTTCCGAAAGAGTTATAAGCTCAATATCATTTCTATTTTTAAGTCTATCAAAAATTTTAAGTCCTGTAGTACCTTGACTACCATCGATAAACACTTTTGTCATTTTATCACCTATTGGTTTTTATTGATTTCACGAACTCTTTTTACCTGTGCTAATACGTTTTGCGGTGCGGGACCGCCAAGCGAGGTTCTATCGTTCACACATTTATCTAAATCAATTGCATTATATACGCCATCATCAAACATATCGCATATATTTTTGTATTCTTCAAGTGGTAAATCTTCAAGCGTGGTGCCTTTTTTAATGCAAAGTGCAACTAATTCGCCGGTTGCTTTATAAGCATCTCTGAAGGGAAGACCGCGGCTTACGAGATAATCGGCGCAATCGGTAGCGTTTATAAATCCGCCTGCCGCCGCTTTACGCATATTATCGGTAAGTGCTGTCATAGTATCTAACATTGGAATGAATGCGGTAAGACACATTTTTACGGTATCAAAGGCATCAAAAATCGCTTCTTTATCTTCCTGCATATCCTTATTGTAGGCAAGCGGCAGACCTTTCATCATTGTAAGAAGCGTTGTAAGGTCGCCAAAGACTCTGCCCGATTTGCCTCTGATAAGCTCAGTGATATCGGGGTTTTTCTTTTGTGGCATAATGGATGAGCCTGTTGAAAAGGCATCATCAAGCTCTATGAATTTGAATTCAAAGGATGCCCAAAGCACGATTTCTTCTGAAAAACGGGAAAGATGCACCATTATTACCGAAAGAGTTGATGCAAGCTCAATACAAAAATCTCTATCCGAAACTGCATCAAGAGAGTTTTGCATAGGACCGAAAAAGCCTAAAGCCTTTGCGGTCATTTCGCGGTCGGTGTTATAGGTTGTACCTGCAAGGGCACAAGCGCCCAATGGGCAATAATTCATTCTGTTTTTTGCATCGGTAAGTCTTTCTTTATCGCGTATAAACATTTCGGCATACGCTAAAAGATGATGCCCGAAGGTTATGGGTTGCGCCCTTTGCAAATGGGTATAACCGGGCATAACAGCAGCAGCATACTTCTCTGCTTTATTTGTTATAACATCTATAAGCTCGGTAAGCTGAACTAAAAGCTGATCGCACTCTTTTCTTAAATAGAGTCTTATATCTAATGCAACCTGGTCGTTACGGCTACGGGCGGTATGAAGTCTTTTGCCTGCCGCACCGATACGGGCGGTAAGCTCTCCCTCTACAAAGGTGTGAATATCCTCTGCATTGGGGTCTACCCCAAGCTCTCCGCTTTCAATTTCGGACATTATGTTTTTAAGACCTTCTACAATATCTCCCAAATCCTCAGAGGTGATAATACCCTGAGCCGCAAGCATTGTTGCGTGGGCTATACTGCCTTCAATATCTTCTTTGAACATACGGCTGTCAAAAGATATTGATGAATTGAAATCGTTTGTTTTAGGGTCAAGCTCTTTTTCAAATCTGCCCTTCCAAAGCTGCATTTTATTTATCTCCTTCAAGCACAATACGACAAAGGGCTTTTTTACCCTTTGCCGCCTTGATTTTTTATATTAGTTTTCGCCTCTTTGTTTATCTAAGAGAGCCTTAACTTTAATTGAAAGTCCAAAAAGATTAATAAAGCCTGCAGAATCTTTTTGGTCGTATGCGCCGCCGTCATCACCGAAGGAAGCTACGTTTTCATCATAAAGGGTATAAGGTGAAGTAACTCCTGCATTAATAATGTTGCCCTTGTAAAGCTTAACCTTAACATCACCTGTAACGGTTTTTTGAGTTTCATCAACAAAAGCGGAAAGCGCCTCTCTGAGCGGTGTAAACCAAAGACCGTTATACACAAGCTCACCAAACTTTTGAGCAACAAGCTTTTTGTAGTGTGAGGTTTCACGGTCGAGGGTAATCATCTCTAAAAGCTCGTGAGCCTTGTAAAGGATTGCGCCACCGGGAGTTTCGTAAACACCTCTTGACTTCATACCAACAAGACGGTTTTCAACGATATCTAAAAGACCTACGCCGTTTGCACCGCCAAGCTCGTTTAATTTTTCAACAATCTGAAGACCGTTCATTTCTACGCCGTCAATTGCGGTAGGAACGCCCTTTTCAAAGTGAATGGTTACATAGGTAGGAACATCGGGAGCCTGCTCGGGAGAAACGCCCATCTCTAAGAAACCTTCTTTATTATAAAGCGGCTCATTTGCAGGATCCTCCAAATCAAGACCCTCGTGCGATAAGTGCCAAACGTTTTTATCCTTTGAGTAGTTGGTTTCACGGTTAATTTTAAGGGGAATGTTGTGTGCCTCAGCATACTCAATTTCCTCTTCTCTGGATTTAATATCCCACTCTCTCCAAGGAGCGATAATTGCCATTTCAGGAGCAAAAGCCTTTAAGGTAAGCTCAAAACGAACTTGGTCATTACCCTTACCTGTGCAGCCGTGGCAAATAGCATCTGCGCCCTCTTTAATAGCAATTTCTGCAAGACCCTTTGCAATACAAGGACGAGCGTGTGAAGTGCCTAAAAGATACTGCTCATACTCAGCGCCGGCTTTAAGGCAGGGCCAGATGTATTCTTCAACGTATTCCTGTTTTAAATCAAGAACGTAAAGCTTAGATGCGCCGGTTGCAAGAGCCTTTTCCTCAAGACCGTCAAGCTCGGTACCCTGACCAACGTCACCGGATACTGCAATAACCTCACAGTTGTTATAATTTTCCTTAAGCCAAGGAATAATAATAGAAGTATCTAGTCCGCCGGAATATGCTAAAACTACCTTTTTAATATCTTGTTTATTCATTTTAATTTCCTCCAAAAGAAATATTATTCATATCACGCGTATAATTATGCAACATTTATTCGCTTTTGTCAACCCTTTTTTTGAATTTTTCTTACAATTTTTATCAAAAATCTCATATTATATAGCCAAATAGAGTAATTTATCCCCTATTTTGTGCAGTTTCACCATAACTTTAAAATTTCTGCATAAATATGCAGAATATGTAGAATAATTATGCAAAAATTAAAATATAAAATGGACATAAAAAATAACCATATCAGAATATTTTTAGTTCTGTTATGGTTATTAATATTTAATCTTTTTTATTTAAAGGATTCTGGCTTTTTTGTACCCTTTAAACCGTTTTAATGACTTAGCGCTACTGCACGGTTTACTTCCTCAGGAGTTTTAAACTCAGGAACAACACAATGAAGCATTTCAACGGTAGCCTCAGAGTCGTTTGAAAATGCATTTTCAAAAAGCTTTTGTAAATTACTTTTAAACAGATTGGACTCTATTGTTTGCTGATCCATAATGAAAATCTTTTTATTATAGGTTTCTTTAAGATTTTCGGTGCTAAGGAGTAATTCCTCATAAAGCTTTTCGCCCTGTCTGAGACCGCAAAACTCAATAGGCATATCAACATATGGCTCATAGCCATACATTTTAATAAGATTTTCTGCAAGGGTTACAATCTTAACGGGCTCACCCATATCTAAAACAAAGGTTTCCCCGCCCTTGGACATTGTTCCCGCTTCAAGCACAAGCGAAACTGCTTCGGGAATGGTCATAAAGTAGCGTATTATTTCAGGGTGTGTTACGGTTACGGGTCCGCCCGCTTCAATCTGCTTAGTGAAAAGCGGAATCACCGAACCGTTTGAGCCTAAAACATTACCAAATCTAACGGATGTGTATTTTGTGCCTTCATAGGTTTGCGACATATACTGCATCACCATTTCGCAAACACGTTTACTTGCGCCCATAACATTGGTTGGATTAACGGCTTTGTCGGTAGAAATGAGCACCATTTTGCCAACGTTATATTTGTGCGCAAGGTGGGCAATATTATATGTACCCAAAACATTATTTTTAATAGCCTCTTCCGGATTGGTTTCCATTAAAGGAACATGCTTATGTGCAGCTGCATGGAAAATAATATCAAACTTATATTTTTCAAAGAGCAGACGCATTTTTTCCTTATCACGAACCGAGGCGATCTCAACACAAACCATATCACCAAAGCCATTACGAACAAGCTCTTGCTGAATATCATAGGCGTTATTTTCGTATATATCAACAATAACTACCTTCTTAGGGCGCATTGAAACTATTTGACGGCACAGCTCAGAGCCTATAGAACCGCCACCGCCGGTAACAAGACAAACCTTATTATGAAGGTTCTGTGAAACCTGACTGTTTTCGATGCTTATAGCATCTCGGCCTAAGAGTTGCTCAACATTAATCGTATGTGCCTGCACAAAAAACGCCGAGCCTTGCTCAAGCTCCCCTATTGAAGGAATTATTCTTACATCACAGCCTGTACTGCTGCATATGGATAAAATGCGCCTTTTTCGATCGGCGGGACAGGATGGAATTGCAAAAACAATCATTTTTATATTATGCTTTTTGCAAATTTCGGGCACAAGCATAACGGGACCGTAAACGTTGATATCGCAAATCTTTGTTGATATTAAATCCTTATCATCATCTACAAAGCAAACGGGTTTAAGACCGTTGCTTTTATCAACAGTAAGCTCATGATAAACCATTTTTCCGGTAAAGCCGGCGCCGACTATAAGGGTTGGAATGCCTTTATCATCCTCTGTCAGGTGCTTTATATAATAGTTTCTCAAGTAATTTTGGGCTATATGAAATGCAATTACCATAGCAGACATAATAGCGCCAAGAAAAATCACACTGTACCCAAACTCAATTTTATATAACGGCGAAAAATTGAAAAGCAGTGCTACCACTAAATGTGAAACTAAGCCCGCTAAAATCACCCTTGTTGCAGTGCTGATTGGTTTTTCTAAAACCTTAGTTTTAAAGCAACCAAAAATAAGCAGACTTAAAGTTGTTATTACAACATAGCTTGCAGATGACAATGCAATATCTCTATAGCTGTAAGAACTGTATTTCGAAAAAAAACTGTACGCGGTAAAAAAGGAAAGAGCGCTTAATAGCATATCTACTATGACTATTGATGGAATTCTTAAAGAATTTACACGTCTAAATATATTCAAATCTATACCCTTTCTTGTTTTTTACAAACATTTATTAAATATCTTCTCTGCATTTAACGTAAGCTTGTATGCAACATCTCTGCCCATTTTCTTTGTTATTGCCATATAAGCCTCTTTTAAAAGAGGGGGGCGCTTTTCGGTAGAGTGCATATCACTTGCAACAAAATCTACTAAATCTTCCTTCAAAAGCTGAAAGGCAGCCCTTTGATAGTCGCCCTTTATAAATGAGGAGGCATTGCACTGAACCAAAACCTCTCCATCAATTATTAACTGCTTTAACCTTTGAAATCCGGACATTTTAGCGTAGCGTTCAACGTGAGCCAACACTACCATATAACCCGAATAACATATTTTTAAAATTTCATCTATCATTTCCTCAGTAATGGGTTCTCGGGGTAATTCTAAAAGTAACACCTTTGAATTATTAATGCTTAATAATCCCAATGAATCTATACGGGAAATGCCTTTAAAATATCTTACCTCAAAGCCACGTAAAATAGAAATTGGAATATTGTTTTGCTTAACGTAGTTGTTTAGCTGTAAAAATGCCTCATCCACAAGACTCATCTGATGCGAAAGCGAATGAAGGGCAGGATAAAAGTGCGGAGTGGCTATTAAGTTTTTAACACCGTTTTGAACTGCCGCGTTTAAAAGCTCTACCGACTGTTCAAAATTTTCAGGACCATCGTCAACACCGCACAGTATATGCGAATGAATATCGGTAAACATAATTAATAATAACCGTATTTTTTTGATTTAGATGAATATTTTTCGCCGGCCTCTGCACTGCCGTTGAGTATTACTCCAAGCAAATTAGCATCTGCAAATTTAAGTGCATCAACAGCCTTGCCAAAATCATCGTGGGTTGTTTGTCTATCCTGAACAACCATCACAATACCTTCGGTTTTTGCAGCTAAAACAACAGCGTCTGAAACTACGTTTACAGGCGGAGTATCAATTATAATATAATCGTATGTGAGCTTAAGCTCTTTAAGCAACAGACTCATATTATCAGAGCCTAAAAGCTCTGATGGGTTAGGTGTTATAGGACCTGATGTCAATACATCAAAATTATCGTTAACCGATATAACAGATTCTGCAAACGAGGCAAAGCCAACCAAGACCGAGCTAAGTCCCTTTGAATTTTCTAAACGAAGCTTACGGTAAACGGTAGGTCTTCTAAGGTCGCCATCTATAAGCAATACCTTGCTGCCAAGCTGAGAAAAGGCAATTGCCAGATTAATAGCACAGGTGGTTTTGCCTTCACCCGGGTGAGAGCTTGAAACCTCAAAAGCACGGCTACGGCTTTGCGAAAGTAAAAACATAAGGTTTGTTCTTACTGATTTATACGCCTCAACAACAGCAAACGGGGCGGTTCTGCCCGATTGTCCGGCGCTTTTTATACAATATTTTTTAGAATCAGAATTATTTCGCTTCATACCTTACTCTTTTCTCCTCTCTGGTTGCCATTTTGAAATTAGGCACACTGCCCAAAATCGGAATATCATATTTTTCGGCGAAATCCTTTTCGCCCTTAATTGTTTTATCCATAATAAAGAACAGAAAAGCTGCCGCAAAAACTAACGCCGCGCCACCAAAAGCGGCTGCAAAAACAAAGGTTGAGGTATTTGGATAATTTTTTACGGCGGTAGAGTTTGTATCCTCAAAAGCCTTAACATACGCATTTGGAAGGTATGTAATTAAGAACTCACCACCGCAATCGTATATTGTTTCGGCAATTTTTACTGCGTGCTCAGGGTCAGGGCAAGTAACCGTAACGTCTATAAAAAGCGAATCTACGCTACGCTGCGAAACATTAACCATTCCCTTTAGTTGCTTAGCAGTATAATCAAGCTTGGATTTTTCGGCTACTACTTCAAAAAAATCTTCTGCCTTAAAAATATCAACGTAGGTAAGAATAAGAGCGCGTGAAGCTGAAATATCGGTTGTTTTAATATCACCATCTTCATCACCTGTTTGGGAAGCAAAGCTACTGCTGTTAGCACCTATAAAAGAAATCTTTGCCTTATAGGTAGGAGTTGCAATATACTCACAAAAGATAAAGGCGCCCAAAGTAAAAACTATAGCAGCCATAATTATATAAATTAAACTTTTTTTCAATATGCTAAGTAAAGTGGATAAATTTATTTCGGTCATACGGTACCTCCAAAATAGTCATAATTTACTCTATTATACTACAAACGCATCCATTACGCAAGTGTTTTTAACCCTTATTTTACACTTTTGCTCTTTAACCAACTATTAAAAACAATTTTATTGTTTTTTTGCAAATTTGTACAAACCATATCCGCAAAGGAGAGCTTTTAAATGAAACGATTTTTAAACAGGGCTTTAACCGCCTTAATTAGCCTTTTAATATGCCTTGCCATATTTTTAACCGTTATGTTTTTAACCCTTTCGCCTTATAAAACAAGCGAAATAGCCGTTACAAAGCAACAACAAGAAATTGGTTATTATACGCAAAGCATAAATATTTCAGCCTCGATTTTAATTGATATAGAAACCTGCCCTACCCTGTTTTTGGCAAAGCTTACCACTAAAAATCAAAAGATTACCATTTTCTGCAAGCCTAAAAAATGTATGTCGCAAACGGGTGAGAATGCAGAAGGCTTTAATAAATCCGAATACCAAAGGTATATTCGCCTTACGGCATTACAGCTTGATGATATTACAAACTATCTTGGAGGAATTGAGCTTGAAACCCCTTACGGACTGCCCTCCCCCGCCAACACAAATACTTTAATTGCCAAAGAGGAGCGCACCCTGGTATATGGTGCTTCGCTTAGCGCCCTAATTTGCAAAGAAAAGGAGCCTTCTGTAACTAAAATGGCATATTGCTGTTATGTTTTATCCGAGATATGTTTGAAATTTTTAAAAAACTGCGATACCGACTACTACAAATTTCTAAAAAACAATTCCGAAACCGATATTAGCTACGCCGATTTTTATGATAATTTTAAAGCCTTAAGAGATCCCATTAAATACACAGATTACATTTGCGTGAAAGGAAAGTGGCGAAACGGTGTGTTTTATATGCAGTAATTTTACTATACAAAAAACGGCGGGAAATGCTTCAAAATCATTTTCCGCCATTTTTAAAAATTCTAGCTTAATTTATTCTTTTCGCTTTTGGTTTTTACCCTTTCGGTAAGCTTTTGCTTGTTGCCCTTATCATCTACAACATAGGTGTTTTCAAGCTGAGCTACAAGACTACGCTTATAGGATTCAATGTATTCCCTTCTAAGCACTGCCTGTTCTTCCTTTTCCTCATCGGTAAGTCCTTCGGCCTTTTGCTTTCTTGCAAGCTCATTTATTCTTTTGATTTTATCCTCAGTCATTATTTCTACCTCTTTTAAATTCTTGTATTTTTTTCTGTTGACGCACATCACTTCCGCAGAATTTTTTAATATCATAGCTACCAATAAGTCTTGATGCTACTCTGTTGTTGTATTTTAAGGCAATCTCTTCAACATCAAGATTTGTGCTTATAATGGTAGGCTTTGAGGTTAAAATTCTGCTGTTTATTATGTTGTAAATAGTCGCCTGAGAATAGGCGGTGGAAAATTCAGTTCCCAAATCATCTAAAATAAGAAGATCGCATTCCAAAACATCATCTAAGATCGGGGTGTCGGAATTATAGGAAAAATGCTCCTTTTCCAGCTTTTGAATAAGGTTTTGAATTGGCGAATAAACAACGCCGAGTCCCTTTTCAAGTGCGGCAGAGGCTATTGCTAAGGAAAGATGTGTTTTGCCAAGTCCCGTTTGACCGAAAAACAAAAGACTTTTGGAGTTTTTGTTAATGTTTTTAGCATATTCCTTTGCAAATTCAAAAATCTTTTCCATTGCAGTTTTGTTTTCGCCGTTATAATAATCAAGGTTAAAGTTTTCAAACCCGCTTTCGGCTATTGGCATAGATGCCGAAAGTCCCGCAAAGGAAAGCTCCTTTGCCCTTTTTAAAACGCATTTGCAAAGGCTTGAGCCAACATAACCCGTATCAGAACAAACCGAGCAAAACGGCTCATAATCCTTAAGCTCTACCTTGGCTTTAAGGCGTTCTTGCTCCTTAACAAGAGCATTGAATTTAGTTTGAAGCGCCTCTAACCGCTCGGAATTACCCGAAAGAGCGGTTATGCCTAAAAGACCGCCAAGCTGCATAAACTGCTGCTCAATTTCCTTTAACCTTGGCTCTTTATCCAGAATTTCTGCCTTTCTGCTTTCGTAAATTTTTTTGGCATTATTACCCTTTTGAAGGATTTCATCTAACGCCTTTTTTATATACTGTTTGTTATAACCCATAATTTTATTCTCCGTTAATTATTTGGTCCATAAGCGACCAATCTATACTACCTTCGATAGAATTTTTGGATTTTGACTTCTCTTTTGATGGCTTTTGAACCTCCGCTAAAGAGGCTGCTTCAAGCTCCTTCACGGTGGTAATGCCCTTTTTATTCCATTCGGTAAGAACCTTTTTTATGTATTTAACATTGTATTTTCCAAGCGAATCAACACAAGCATCATAGGCTTTTTTAAGAAGCTCGTCAGACATTTTCCACTCAATAACCGCTAAAACGGCGAGCTTTGCTTCAGTTTCGCTTGGTGAACGTGAATCAAGCCCAAATGCCCTTCGCATTTTGTTCCAAGCAGAACGGTTGTTGTTAAGCTGAACTATTCTCTGCTCAGCGGCGGATATGGTATCAATTCCATTTTCCGCCCAGTCACGGGCAACCCTTTCAATATAGGTAATATTAACCTTTTCTGCCTGTGCGGCGTGCTCTAAAATCATTAGGATTATTGATACATCTAAGCCTAAATCATCATATATCCAAACCAAAACAGAGCTTTCGCTTTGCTTTAACATTCTACCGAATTTTTGTTGAGCTTCATTAAGCAAAAATGCAATTTCGGGTGACTCCATTCCCCTGCGAGCTACTTCTTTTCTGTCGGGTTTTGGCGGCTTTGGCGGTGCTACCTTTACAGGTGTGGCAGCAACAGCGCCAGATGAAAAAGCGGCGCCTTCGTATTCAATAAAACCAAGCTCCGCCCAAAACATTAAGACATCGTTAATATCCTCTTCGCTTACGGCAAAGAATTCTGCCATTAAAGCTGGGTTAATCTCGGCATCGTAGGTGTGCCTTAAGCAATAAAGAATTACTCTGAGCTGTAAAGCCCCCGCCAATTTTATATGCGAATCTACTATTTCACTTGGTACCGGAAAGGGTGCGGTTTTAAAATCCTTACATACCTTAAATTTCATTATGGCAGGTTCTCCTTTTTGAAAATTAGCCCAAAATAAGCCTAGTTTAATTAGTATAACAAATTTAAAGCGTTTTGTAAACCGAACAAATTTTGCACCTTTTGGCATTTTCAAGAAACAAAACACAACCTATTGACAATAGTAGTTTTAATAAATCTTAATTCCACTAAATATGGTTGAACCGAAAATTTTTGAAGCTTTTTTTGTTTAGATTTACCTTTGTGAATATAACTCAGTATTTTGGATATACTCCCAAAAAGGAGGTATAAAAAATGCAAAACAAAACACCCTATTTCCCACCCGATGCTTCAAACGAGCTTAACATTTACTTTGACACTCTTCCCAAAAACGTTCAGGAAACCATTATTCAGTCGCACTCGCCAATAAACTCCCTTGATGAGCTTAAAAGCATAGCGAATAACCTTATGGGAAAATAATTTTTAAAAAGCAAAACCGCATCCGACTAGTGAAATCGGGTGCGGTTTTAAGCATTTATTTTAAGTTTTAGTTAAAGGTCTTTTGAAATTAAATCTTCAAAGGTTTCTCTTTTTATAATAACTCTTGACTCGCCGTTTTTAACCATTATTGCGGCGGGGCGTGGAATTCTGTTATAGTTACTTGCCATAGAGTAGTTATAGGCGCCTGTTGCGAGAACTGCTAAAATATCGCCTGTTTCGGGGGTGGCTATTTTAATGTTTTCGCCTATTAAGTCGCCACTTTCACAGCATTTACCTGCAACTGTTGCAACAAAATCGTTCGCTTGTTCTGCCTTATTGGCAATTAACATATCGTACTTTGCTCCGTAAAGAGCGTAGCGAGGATTATCACTCATACCGCCATCTACCGAAACATAGGTGCGAATATTTGGTATAGTTTTAATGCTGCCGACGGTGTAGAGTGTGATACCCGCAGGACCAACAATACTTCTGCCCGGTTCGATAAACACTTTAGGCACAGGAAGCGAAAGCTCTTTACAGGAATATTTAAGCTGAGCCGAAACCTTTTGCATAAATTCGGCGTATGGAAGTGGCTCATCTTCATCGGTATAACGAATACCAAAGCCACCGCCCAAATTAAGCTCACTTACCACGTGACCCGTTTCGTTTGCAATGCGAGCAATGAATGACGCCATTACACTTGCGGCAAGGCAGAAAGGCTCGGTAGAGAAAATTTGCGAACCAATGTGACAATGGAAGCCTGTAACGTTAAGATTTTTTGCCTTGATTGCCTTTTTTGCGGCTTCAAGAGCCTCGCCCGTTTCTAAGGTAAAACCAAACTTACAATCGTTTTGACCCGTTTTAATAAATTCGTGGGTATGGGCATCAATGCCGGGCTTAATACGTAGCATTACCTTAACGGTTTTGCCTAATTTTTCGGCAATAGAATTTATGCGGTCAATTTCATCAAAGTCATCAATAACTATGTGACCTATGTTCTTTTCAATAGCCAGCTCAAGCTCGTCGTTGGTTTTATTATTGCCATGAAAGAAGATATTTTCTGCGGGGAAGCCTGCCGCAAGAGCAGTATAAATTTCGCCGCCTGAAACGGTATCCACGCCTATGCCCTCTTCATTTGCCAAGCGGTACATTTCTTTACACGAAAACGCCTTACTTGCATAAAGCACCATACCGTTACCATCGTAATAACGGTCGATTGAATTCTTATAATCACGACAAGCATTTCTTATAAGCTGCTCATCAAAAACGTAAAGTGGTGTGCCGTACTGCTTTGCAAGCTCTACGGTATCGGCTCCGCCAAAATATAAATGATTATTTTTTATAGCTAATCCGTATTCCATTTTATTCTGCTTTCTCCTCAATAATAGCTCTAACCCGCTCTACGCCCTCGCCCTTTTCGGCAGAAAAAGGTATGACCTCTACATCTTCGGGCAAAAATGAAAGCTCCTCTTTAAAGGCTAGAAGTCTTTTTTCACGCTCGGTTTTATTCAGCTTGTCGCTTTTGGTAAGCACCACTGTAAAGGGCAGTCCCGTTTGAAGCAAGAAGTTTAACATATCTATATCATCTGCGGTGGGACTGTGGCGCATATCTATAAGCGAAAAGACGGTTTTAATATTTCTGCCCTCATTAAAATAGGTTTCCATAAGGCGGGCAAAGCGCATTTTTTCATTAGCCGATATTTTAGCATAGCCGTAGCCCGGTAAATCTACAAGGCGAATTCCGTCGAGCCTATAAAAGTTAATGGTTATGGTTTTGCCCGGCTTGGTGCTGACTCTGGCAAAGGATTTTCTGCCAAGCACCTTATTTATAAGGCTTGATTTGCCAACGTTTGAGCGCCCTGCAAAGCAAAGCTCGGGTATATTTGACCGGAAAAACTGCTTTGGGTCGCCAAAAGCGGCTTCAAAGCTTACGTTATTGTAGTTCATAAAAACTCCTTTGGAAATAAGGCTTTAGGGTCTTGCTTTTGCGGGGATTGTGCCTTTTCTGCCATAAGTTGCAGTAATATTGGACGTCTTATTAACCGCTTTGCACCCCGACAAAGCAACCTTTAAAACCTGCTCAACATTATCAACCGTTACAAACTCCAGCGCTTCGCGAACCTTTGGCTCAATTTCTTCTAAGTCGGGCTCGTTTTTCTTAGGAATAATAACAGTTTTAACGCCTGCGCGGTATGCCGCCATAGTTTTTTCGTTAAGACCGCCAATAGGCAGCACTCTGCCACGAATGGTGATTTCGCCCGTCATTGCAACGGTATTTTTAATTGGAATACCGGAAAGTGCAGAAACTAAAGCCGTTACCATAGTAACACCTGCCGATGGACCGTCCTTAGGTACGGCGGCTTCGGTAGCGTGAATATGAATATCCTTGTGTTTGTAAAAATCGGGGTCAATACCATATTCAGCGGCATTTGCGCGAACCCAAGTAACAGCGGCAGATGCCGATTCTTTCATAACGTCACCCAAAGAGCCTGTAAGCTCAATTTTACCGCTTCCTTCAACCGCCAAAACTTCCATTTGCATTATCTCGCCGCCAACGGCAGTCCAGGCAAGTCCATTTATAATACCTACTTCATCTTCGGGCAAAATGCTATCGCTTGTATATTTATGTTTACCTATAAAATCGGTTAGGTTTTTGGAAGTGATTTTAACCGAATTTTCGCCTTCGGCAATTTTCCTTGTAGCTTTGCGGCAAAGTGCGGCTATTCTGCGCTCTAATCTACGCACGCCCGCTTCACGAGTGTAAAAATCAATAAGGTCGTTTATAACTGCATCTTCAACCTTAAAGGTTTTAGCGGTAAGACCGTGCTTTTCCATCTGTTTTTTAAGCAAGTGACGTTTGGCAATTTGGAATTTATCTTCCCTTAAATATCCCGAAAGCTCAATAACATCCATTCTGTCAAGCAGAGGCGCGGGGATATTTTGAACATTATTCGCGGTGGTTACAAAGAAAACATTGCTTAAATCAAAGGGGAAATCTATATAGTGGTCTACAAAGGTGTTATTCTGCTCGGCATCTAAAACCTCTAAAAGTGCAGATGCGGGGTCGCCCTTATAATCGGCGGCAAGCTTATCAATCTCATCTAACAAAATTAAAGGATTGGAGCTGCCCGCAGAGATTATAGCTTTGATTATTTTACCCGCCATTGCGCCAATGTAGGTTTTGCGGTGACCGCGGATTTCGGCTTCATCGTGAATACCGCCTAGAGAAATTCTTTCAAAATTTCTGCCCATACTTTTGGCAAGTGATTTTGCAATAGATGTTTTACCTACTCCGGGAGGACCCGCAAGGCAGATAATATTTCCCTTTGTGTCGGGCTTAAGGCTGAAAACGCTTATGGTTTCCAGAATTTGTTCCTTAACCTTTTTAAGACCGTAATGATCCTTTTCTAGGATTTTTTCTGCCTTTTTAATGTTTGTATTAATTTCGGTTGTCTTACCGAAAGGCAGGGTAAGGCAGGTGTCAAGATAAACTCTTATAACGGTTGCCTCGTGAGAGCCCATAGGCATTTTAGAAAGCTTGCTAACCTCGTTTCTTAAAAGTTCCTTTACCTTTTCATCTGCTGAAAGGGCGTCAATTTTGCCATAATAAAGGTTAATTTCCGCTTCAGGCTCATCCTCGCCGTAAAGCTCACCGCTTATTACCTTAAGCTGTTCGCGAAGATAATAATCGCGCTGATTTTCCTCAATATTTCTGTGGGTTTTTTCGCTTATTTTAGCATCAATCTCACAGATTTCAAGCTCTCTTTTAAGAATATCTAAAACAACCTCAAGCCTTTTAATAGGATTAAGCTGCTCTAAAACATACTGCTTATCATCTATTGGAATAGGAAGCGCGGCTGTTACATAATCACCCAAAAAGGATGGATTTTGTGAAGACAAAGCGGTGTTTTTAATATCCTTGGGCATTTTTGGTGTAAAGGCCGCAAATTTTGCAAAGGCTTCGTGAACACGACGGATTAACGCCTCACGATAGGTGGCTTTTGCACGCGATACCTTTTCGTTTAAAACGGTTACTTCTGCAAAAGTGGTATGGTTAATTGTTGCAAATTCTTCAACCTTTGCACGCCACATACCCTCAACCAAAACGCGAACGCCATCTTCGGCTATTTTTAGCACCTGACGCACCTTTGCAACCGTACCGACATCATAAATATCTTTACGTGTAGGATCATCTACCGTAAGGTCTGTTTGGGGTACTAAAAATATAATTCTGTCCCCACGCATAGCCTTTTCAATAGCATTTATGGAAATTTCTCTTCCAACATCAAAATGTATTACATCGTGAGGAAATACAATTAGCCCTCTGAGCGCTATTGCGGGCACGCGCAATTTTTCATTTAATGGATTATCCTCCACTATGCTTATCTTCTTTTCCTTAGTTGACATTTTTTCCTCCGAAAAAATTAAGATTAGTTATTATCCTCGCTATTTGAAGGAATAACATCGGTGAAGATGCTTTCTTCCTTTTCTTCGTTTTGGGTCTCTTCTTCAGGGATATCAAGACCGAGTGCTCGGCGTTTTTCAATATCCTCACCCTTATGCTCGGCATAATATGGGTCTATCATATATTTTTTAATTTGCGGGAATGCAACTGCTTGTACAAGTAAGGTTTTTAAACCGGGTAAAACAAAAACAAAAAGCAAAATACCAACCACCATTAAGCCAGGTCCCAAATATAAAAGACATGCGGTGCCTAAATAAAGGGCGCCAAAAACAATAGAAATGCCCACATTTTTAAAGAAGTTTAAAAATACAAACTGAAAACTGTTTTTAATCATTTGCTTTATGGTAAGGTCAAAGGTTATTACCATAGTCCAAATGTAATACTTTATATATGTTGTAACAATCGCTAAAACGAGCGCAACGCCCAAAGCTAAAATGTGCATAATAGCAGGGTCTTTGAGGTCGGGGCGGGTTATATAACCCCAGAAATACCAAATATCAAGCGCTAAAACTGCAGTAAAAAAAACATTGATTACTCCAAGCGCCAAGGACTGCTTCCAATTCTTTTTAATTGTTTCAAAAAAGTCATCAAGTAAAAAGGAATGTTTTTTGCGGTTAAGACTTCTTGCAACGTGGGTCATACCCGCTTTTGCAAGTCCGTTTGCAAAGCCAAGCGAAAAAATTGATATAAGACTGTAAGCAAAGCTTACAAAAAACAATCTCCAAAAATTACTGAAATATATCTCAAAAAAGGCGAAAAAGCTTTTCTTTTTACGCTCATTTTTAGAAACTCCGGGGCCTTCCTTATAATAATTGTTTGAAAAAAATCCCATTTTTAACTTCCCTCTTATTTCTCGTTTTTATAAACAATTTTATCTTTTAAAACTGTGTGTCTAACGCCCATTGCATAGCCAAAAGCGGCAAAAATAGGTAACGGCAACAAAACCGCCACAAGGCAAATAAGCTCTGAAATAGAAATTGAACCTACACCGTTTGTTATTATCATATTGGTAAAGGCAAAGCAGTTAAAATTAAGTATTTTGAAAAGACTTACCGCCCAACTTATGGCACCCGTTAATTTGGCAACAACCAAAATTAAATAAGACGCCGCAAAGGGCGTGACCGCCAAAAGACCTGCTTTTAATCCGCGAAGCTTATCTATTGAAGCGTTACCAAGCTCATTTTTATCAGCATCGGCATTACCTGCGTTCCAGTTCACAATATAAATAAGGGCTCCCCAAACACCTAAAGCCAATATCTGTGAAGCCCACGAAACAGCATTCATTGCAGATTTGCTAAGCTGATTTGGTATTGTTTGCTTATAGTAGCCTTCCTTATTCATATATTCCTGAAGCTTTTCATCAACCCAGTTTTCGGGTTCCTCGCCTGTGTACATATATGTATATACCGTTTCAAAGTTTTCACCGTCTGGACTGTAAAGCACATCATAACCGATTGCTTCATAATTAATACTTGTTACCACAAAGGTTATGGATAAATAAAGTATAAGTGTTAAAAAGAGTGATAAAACGGTTCTGATTATACACTGTTTAGTCAGCTTTGAAAAGGACATATTTGTTTTGCCAATTTTTCTGTTATAAGACATATTTTTGTCCTCCTTAAAAATTAAAGATTATTATACGCTAAAATTTATTTGCAGTCAACAAACCTAAAGCATTGTTAAATAAAATTTAACTTTTTTAAAAAAATTATTCGTACCTTGCGCGAATACCGCCAATAAACTTAGGTCTGGTATATGCCGCAAAAAGAAAAGCCTCACCGATTTTTTTAACCTCTAATCTAAGCGGAACTGCAACTTTTTTCAGGTGCATACCAATAAGTGTAGCACCAATATCAAGACCTGCATCTGCCTTAATTTCCTCGAGTACTACGGGGTCATTCATTTTTTTGTAAACGGTTGTTGCAAAGGAACCGCCTGCGTGCATTTGCGGTACAACCGATACTATCTCAGCGTTTTTTGCGGCTTCGCGCTCTACCACAATTGCGCGGTTAAGATGCTCACAGCACTGCGCGGCTAAAAAGATTTTATTTTTATTTAAAACCTCATAAATACCGTCATAAATGGCTTCGGCGATATCTAAGCTTCCGCTTTTGCCGATTACGCCGCCCCCTACCTCACTGGTGGAGCAGCCTACAACAACGGTCATACCTGCCTTTAAGTTTCCTTTTAAAATAAGCTCCTCGGCGGCTTTTGCTGCAGCCGATTTAATTTCCAATAAACTCATATAAATCACCTATTCCTTTGGGTATTTAAAATCCCAATTATCCTTTGATTTCAGTACAGCTAAATATTTTTCGGCTTCACTTTTAGCCGCTTCAAGCTTTAATGTTTTATAATTACCACACTCAATTTCGCTGTTTCCAAAAACCTCTCCTGTATGGGCAACTATTTTTTCAAGCACCGAAATAACATTTTTAAAGGTTTCGGTATGGTTGGAATTTCTAACAAGAAGATAAAATCCCGTTGCGCAGCCCATAGGACCAAAATAGATAACCTTACTTCCTATATCACTATTGCGAATATAGGTAGCAAAAAGATGCTCAAAGGTGTGCATTGTGCTATCGCTCATAAAATCGCCGCAATTGGGCTTTCTCGTTCTTAAATCGTAGGTGGTTATATCATCATCAATACGGGAAATATAAATACCCTCACCAATAAAACGATGGTCCACCTCAAAGCTTGCTATACGTTTCACTTTTTACTTCTCCCTTTAAATAAGTTGCTGACCGTTTATATACGGTTTTTGAAGCATTATTTGTCAAAATATAAGTATTCATATTATTATCACACAAAATAGACTTTATTGCAAGTGTTTTTTAATTTTTATGGTAAATAAAATTAGCATTAACTCATAAATCATAACCTAATTGTAAATTTTATTTTAATAGGAACGGTTTTTAAAATTTACCATTGCAATTGACTTGTAAATATGATAGAATATATTGAAGTTTTATTGTTTTGAATGAATTGCTAATACTTTATTTGCAGGGTTTACGCCTTTCACCAAAACTTTAAAGAATGTAAATTAGCAGTCTGCTGTAAAAACAGACTATTCAGGAAATATTTGGAGGTAGTTTCGAATGATCGAAGTAAAAAATCTTTCCAAACGATATGGCGCGCATCTTGCTGTTGAAGATGCCAGCTTCACCATATCCAAAGGAGAAATTGTTGGTTTCCTAGGTCCTAACGGCGCCGGTAAATCCACAATTATGAACATTCTTACCGGCTACATATCCTTAACCGATGGTACGGCTAAAATCGGTGGCTTTGATATTGTAGACCATCCCGAACAAGCAAAAAGACATATTGGCTACTTGCCTGAGCATCCTCCCCTTTATATGGATATGACAGTTATTGAGTATCTTAACTTCATTTATGACCTTAAAAAAGTTAAGTTCCCCAAAAAGCCGCACATTGATGAGGTTTGCAAGCTTGTAAGCATTGAAAACGTTAAAAACCGCCTTATTAAAAACCTTTCAAAGGGTTACCGTCAGCGTGTTGGCGTGGCTCAGGCTTTGATTGGCAATCCTGATGTGCTTATTTTGGACGAGCCTACGGTTGGCTTGGACCCCAAACAAATTACCCAGTTCAGAAATCTTATTGAGGCTTTAGGCAAACACCACACCGTTATTGTAAGCTCACACATTCTTTCTGAAATTCAGGCAGTTTGCAAAAGAATACTTATAATAAGCGACGGCAAAATCGTTGCTGATGATACCGCAGATAATCTTGCAAAAAATCTTTCTTCCGACCACACCATTACCGTTCGTGTACAGGGTCCTCAGGCTGAAGTTGAAAAAACTCTTCTTGGTATTCGCGGAGTGCTTTCTGTTAAGTGCCTTGGCGTTGTTGAAAAGGGTTCCCTTGATTTTGAAATTGAGCCTGAAGAGGATGCCGATATCCGCAAGGAAATTTTCAACCGTATGAGTGATCGCAAATGGCCTATTTTGGAATTTGTTACCGAAGAAATGTCACTTGAAAAAATATTCCTTCGCCTTACCGACAGCAAATACACAACTTCAACCAAAAAAATTGCCAAAAAAGAACAAAAAGAGGCTGAGGAAGAATTTTCTTCCATTCTTGATAATTCTTATAATGAGGAGGGCGACAAATAATGGGCGCAGTATTCAAAAGAGAAATGAGGGCATACTTCACTATGCCTATTGGCTACATTGTTATAGCCGTTATGCTTTTGCTTACGGGTATGTATTTTTCTTATATGTGCCAAAGCAGTTATGCAAACATCACCTTTGTATTCAGCAGTATTTCAAGCATTGCGCTTTTAATAGCGCCTATTATTACAATGCGACTTTTCAGTGAAGACCGCAAACAAAAGGTTGACCAAGCGCTTTTCACCGCACCCGTTAAGCTTATTAGCATTGTTTTGGGTAAATTCTTTGCGGCTATTTCACTTTTTATGCTTCCCCTTACTATAACATTAGTTTATCAAATCATTTTATCTTTCGTCGCTGATGTAAACTGGCTTATTTATTTAAGCGACCTTTTAGGAATTGCTCTTATGGGCGGCGCCATTCTTTCGATAGGCATTTTCATTTCCGCACTTACCGAAAGCCAGATGATAGCAGGTATTTTTGGTATTGGTGTTTCGTTTTTCATTATGCAGATAGATTATTTCTCATCTGCCGTTAATGCTGAATGGTTTACTAAATTCTGCACATCAATTTCCTTTATTGCGCGTTTCAACGCTTTTGCTTCAGGTAAATTTGATTTTTCTAATGTTATTTTCTTCTTAAGCGTTGTTACTCTATTCCTTTACTTTACACATCTTGTTCTTGATAAAAAGCGTTGGGCTTAAAGGAGGTTGAAAATAATGAGTAATAATACAAAAGTTAAAAATCCCAAGGTTATGAAACGCAGTATTTTTACAGTAGTTTTCGCCGCTTGTTTGGTTGCCGTTTTAATTGCTGCAAACGTTTTTGCCACAACCATTGCCCAAAAATACCCAACAACCGTTGACCTTACTGAAGCTGCATCTAACACACTTACTATTGAAAATATTGAATTTATTAAAGGCATTGATAAGCCTGTAGAAATTATTGTTTGCGCAACCCGCGAAGGCTACACAGGCAGCGAAATGACAAACTACGTTTACAATGCTTACTATGTTCAGGAAAATTCAACCCCTGATAACTATTTCAATCAGACCATTACCCTGCTTGAAAGCTATCCCAAATACAATAAAAATATCTCTGTTTCCTACATTGACCCTCAGACACCTGAATTTAAAGAGCTTGAGAGTAATTATGAAATAGATATAGTTTACGGTGATATCCTTGTTCGTTGCACCCGTCCTGATGAAAACGGCAAAGAACATACTTATGAATCGGTTATCACCTTTAACGACATTTATGAGCTTTATGACCCCTCCGGCAGCACCAATGCAATGTATGGAAGCTCATACTACAGCATTAGCGCTTCTGACATTGAAACCCGTATTTCCAGCGCAATGTTCACCGTTTCAGCCAGTGGTCATAAAAAGGTTGCTGTTCTTACTAAAAACTCTGCCAAGGATTCCTACTCTGCGCTTGTTTCCGCTCTTGAAAACTACAATTTTGAATTTTTAGAGCTTGACGGCGTTGTTAGCGCAACCACCTTAAAGGATATTGACACCATTTTGCTTACCTCTCCCGTTTCTGACCTTAGCGAGGCTGAGCTTGATGCTATTGATGTATTCTTAGAAAATGACGGAAATTATCAAAAGAACTTTATGGTATTCGGCAGCACATCTTCCCCCAACACCCCCAACCTTAACGAATTCTTAGAGGAATGGGGTATTAAGGTTGAAGACGGTATGGCTTATGAAACCAACTCCACCTACCGTTTAAGCGATGGTCAGAGTATGATGCTTTTTAACAAAAAAGCTAACTTCACCAAGAGCATTAACGAAAGCGAGCTTTCTTACTACTGCGGCGACAATGTTGCTATAAAGAGTCTTTATGAAACACAAGGTTCTCGTACAAGCCACGTTCTTATGAGCACAAGTGAATATGCAGTTAAAGCTCCTAAGGGAGTAAGCGGTTACACCGCCGCATCTACCGATGAGTTAGGTGAAATGCCCGTTGTTATTGTAACTCAGGATGCTAAGTATAACGACAATTACGATGAAATCTCCAGCCACGTTGCATATTTTGCAAGCACCGATTTCATTGACGAGGTTTGGACTCAGTTCACCGATAACGGTAATATGGATTTTGCAATCGCAGTTGCTAATATTATTAACGGCAGAGCTGCAGCAAGTATGTACTTCCTTCCTAAAGTTACAAGCATTTTTTCTATGACCACACCTTTCACCGATGGCCAATACACTGCCATTTATATTGTTAGTATTTTTATAATTCCTGCCATATTACTGATTGGAGGTGTAGTGGTTTGGTTCCGGAGAAGAAACCGATAGACGAAGCTTTAGAAGAAAATAACGCTTTAGAGCAATCCGAAGCGTTAGAGAAAGAAGACGTTTCCGAGCAATTGCTTGAGTTTGATGAAAACTCTACCATTTTAACAACAGAAAACGGTATGTACTCTAAAAAGGATTTAGCTGTAAAACCACTTTCTGTTCGTCGTTTTCACACAGTTATTACACTTTGTGTTCTTGTGGTTGTTTTAATTTTAGGTAGTGTTGTTGTGGGATTGCTTCCCGAACAAGACTCTGCCGATAATTTTGAAAACAACACCATTTATGTTAAAAAAATTTCAAGTGAAAACATTAAAAAAATTGTTATTAACAATCCAAAGGGAAGGTTAGTTTTGCTTTCAGAAAAGAGGGAAACTTCCTCCTCGCAAGGTGGAGATGCTGAAGATTTATATGCCTCCTCTACCATCTGGTCTTTGGAAGGATATGACCCAACCCTTATTGCTTCCAGCTCCGTTAATGCTGCGGCAGATAACATTGCAACTATTTACGCTTCCCGTATTATGGAAGAGGACCTTTCTAAAAAAGACCTTTACGGTTTTAACAATCCGCTTATAACCGCCGAAGTATTTATGCAAAGCGGAATGGGCGAAAACTACACACTTACTATAGGCGCTTCATCACCTGACGGCTCCGGCTATTATGCGACCGTTACAGGCGATAATAAAATTTATCTTCTTTCAACCACTACGGTAGAAAGCTTCAATAAAACCCCCGAGGAATTAGCTAACGCCGTTATAGTTGAAACCCCGACAATAGAAAACGTTCCCAAAAAGACCGACAGAAAGTATTTTGATGAGGAAACGGGCACTATTGCTACCTATGAAAGCATTGAACTTTCGGGTACTAAATACGGCAAAAAGGTTGTTATTACCCCTATTGCAGACAGTCAGCTTGTTGAATGTAGCATTAATCTTGGAAATTACAGCAGATATGCCGATCCCACCACAGTATCGGAAGTATTTGGAATTATGACTAACAGCTTGGTTGCTATGGATACCTATGTTTTAAATCCAACCGCCGCAGATATTAAAAAGTATGGTCTTAGTTCCCCCGAAGCTATTATTACCATTAAATGCGGAAGCATTGTTACTACCGTTAGAGCAACTATGTACGATAAGAAAAATCAGTATTACGCCGTTATGGTTGATGGCCGTAACGCTATTTACGCCGTTACTGCCGATGCTCTTTCAATGCTTAAATACAATATAGAGGATTTCTATTACAGATATGTTTTTCAGGATTTCATTTACACCTATAAAAATATAGTTATTGAAACTCCTGAAAAATCCTACTCCTTTGACATTAAGCATAATACCAGTAACGATACCTTTACCGCTACTTCAAACGGAAAACAGATTGATGATGCGCTTCTTTCAACCTATTATCAGTACTTCCTTGTTCTTTCCCCCGAAGTAAGCGACAGTTATCCAAGCGGAAAAACTGCTCTTAAGGCCACCTTAACCTACAAAAATTCATCAAAAGCTCCAAGAGTTATCGAGCTTGTAAAAACCTCTGCAAGGCGTTACCTTTTGAAAATAGATGGGTTTGATATGGGAACCGTAACCTCAGTAGCATTTGACCCCCTTGTTATTTATGCTGAGAATGTTATGAACAATCAAGGTATACCTGAGCCATAATTTAAAGAAAAAAGACTTCCCCCTAATACAACGCGGGAAGTCTTTTTTGCAGAAGGGATATTAGGCTATGAAGCTAAATTTAAAGCCAAAACTTGAACATAAGGACTTAAAGCTTATTGCATTTATAGTTATTGCAATAGGCGTTTTGGTGCGTGTAATAAATTTTGGTAAAATGCCACTTGGCTTTAATCAAGATGAAGCCTTTGCCGCTTACGAAGCCTTTTCACTTATTAACTACGGTGTGGATTCAGCGGGTAACCCCTTCCCTACCTATTTTGTTTCTTGGGGAAGCGGAATGAATGTGCTTGAAAGCTATCTTTCCATACCATTTATGCTGATTTTTGGCTATAGCGAAGCTGTTTTTCGTTTGCCCTCGCTTATTTGCGCCATTATAACACTACCTGTTTTTTGGCTTACTTTAAAAAGACTTTTTAATAATCAGGTTGCTATTATAGGGCTTTTCCTTTTAAGCATTTCGCCCTGGCACATTATGCTTAGCCGTTGGGCTTTGGAATCTAATCTCGCTCCTTCGTTTTTACTTTTTGGACTATATTTTCTTATTAAGAGTATAGATAAAAACGCCTGTCTTTTACTTTCGGCTTTGTTTTTTGGGCTATCCCTTTACGCCTATTCTGTGGTTTGGCTGTATCTGCCCGTTATGCTTTTGGTTTTTGGCATTTATTATATTGTTAAGCTAAAAGGAAAAATTAAAATTAAATATTTAATATCGGCAATTATAATTCTGTTTGTTTTTGCTCTGCCGCATTTTCTCTTTTTGCTTATAAATTCAAATATTATCCCCGAAATTAAAACCTCCTTTTTCACCATTCCAAAGCTTGTTTATATGCGCGGGACGGAAATATCTCTTTCAAATATTTTTAAAGCCGACAGTTGGAAAAATCTTTTTAACATTTTAATTTTGCAAAACGATTCCCTTAAAACAAACTGCACTGCTGAATTTGGACTTTTTTACCATATTTCACTGCCGTTTTTGCTTTTAGGTTTTGTTGCTGCTTGCATTAAACTTAAAAATGATATAAAGGCAAAAGTCTTTAGCGGCGCCTACTTTATTTTAGGCGGATTTATAGTTTACTTTATTATTTCCCTTTGCCTTTTTAACCTTAATATAAATAAGTCGAACGGTATGCATCTTTTCACCCTTTCTATTATCGCTTTTGGCATTTATAAAGCGGTGAATTTTATAAAGGCTAAAAGAATTGCCGTTGTTACCATTTCGCTCGCCTTTTTAATTTGCTTTGGCTTTTTTGTAAATCATTATTTTGGAAGCGGTGGCAAGCAAATCAGCGAGCACTATTCTATGGGGCTCGGTGATGCAGTAGAGCTTGTTAAGGAAAAGGGCTGCGGACAGATTGCGGTGGACCGAAGCGTTTACCATTCGCAAATACTTTTTTATGATAAAACTAATCAAAAGGTATTTGAAAACACGGTAGAATACGAAGTTTACCCCCACCCCTATCTTTCGGCTACTTCCTTTGGAAGATACACCTTTATTTATGAATATAACGACCTAGAAAATTTTGATGCCTACATCTTCCCCGTTTCACACCTGTACTTTTTCAGCGAAGAGGATTTTGAAATTACCGTATTTGAAAAATATGCAGTGGCAATAGCCAAATAATATTGACATTATTTTATAGATATGATAAAATAGTTGCACGCAAAACCGTTGCGCTTGCAACTATTTTTTTATTATGGAGATTATAATATGTCTACAATAATGAGAAAAATCAATATTTTATCTCGCTCGGAGGCGAGTTATCGCACCGAAAAATTAAACATACCCGACCTTAAAGGGTGTCATCACAGTTACGTTCTTGCAATATGTAATAATGCGGGGCTTTCGCAGGATGAACTTGCGCATCACATAGCTGTTAATAAAAGCAACGTTGCGCGTAATTTAGCATATTTGGAAGAACTAGGCTATGTAAAGCGCGAAGTTAGCCAAAAGGACCGCCGTATAACAAACGTTTTTCCAACCGAAAAAATGCTTGAAATTTATCCAAAGGTTAAAGAGATAACTTTAAAATGGAATAATTTTCTTGCGCGCGACCTTTCCCCCGATGAATTTAAGCAATTTGAAGCTATTTTGGAAAAACTTGCTCAAAAGGCTGTATCCTATACGGAAGGTTGTGATGAAGACAAATGAGAACCGTTTTTAAATATCTATTGCCCTTTAAATACAAAATGACCTTGGGGCTTTTTATTAAAGTGGTGGGTACAATAGTGGAACTGTTTTTGCCCTACATTTTAAGTCATATTCTTAAAAATGTTGTGGTGGACCAAGACGTTACCAAAATTTTGCTTTGGGGCGGTGCGATGGTTTTGTGCGCACTTGTTGCCTGTCTTTGCAACATTACGGCAAACAGAATGGCGGCAAGGGTTTCCTGCAGCTTTTCTGAAAAGCTAAGGCAGGATTTATTTGATAAAACCTTAAGGCTCTCTGCCGCGCAGACCGATAAATTCACAATTCCATCTTTAGAATCGCGAATAACAACCGACACCTATCACGTACACGGTTTCGTTGGTATGATGCAAAGAATGGGTGTAAGAGCGCCTATTTTGCTTATTGGCGGCATTTCCGTAACGCTTATTATGGATAGCTTTTTATCCCTTGCAATGATTTCTATACTTCCCTTTATTTTTCTGGCGGTATATTTCATTTCCAAAAAGGGTACCCCCCTTTACACCAAGGTGCAAGCTTCGGTAGATAAAATGGTACGAATTGTTCGCGAAGATATTCAGGGAATCAGAGTAATAAAGGCTCTTTCTAAAAACGAATACGAGCACAACCGTTTTGACAGAGCAAACAAAGCCTTAGTTAAAGATGAAACCAAAGCAGGTACCACTATGAACGGTGTTAACCCTATTATGAACCTGCTTATGAACGTTGGTATAGTTATGGTTATTGCGCTTAGTGCAAACAGGGTTGCAGACCACCGCTCTGACCCCGAAACAGTAATCGCATTTATGCAGTATTTTACCCAAATTTCAATGGCTATAATGTTTGTGGGCAGAATGTTTGTAATGTACACCAAATGCGCCGCATCAGCAGGCAGAATAGCCGAAGTTTTAAACTGTGAAAACGATATAAAAACAGAAAATAAAGCCGATTTTCCAAACCTTGAAACCAAAAATCACATTGTTTTTAAAGACGTAAATTTTGGTTACACTTCAAAATATCTTAACCTTAAAAACATTAGCTTTGAGCTTAAAAAAGGTGGAAATTTAGGTATAATCGGTGCAACGGGTAGCGGTAAATCTACCCTTGTTAAGCTGTTACTTCGTTTTTACGATGTAAGCTCGGGTGGAATTTACATAAACGGTGAAGATATTCGCACCCTTTCCCCCGAAGTGCTTTATAAAAAATTTGGCACCGCTATGCAGTACGATTTTCTTTATAACGACAGTATTTTAGAAAATATACGTTTTGGCAGAGCTATCAGCGATGAAGACATTTTCACCGCCGCCAAAATTGCCCAGGCGGCACCCTTTATAGAAGGCTTTGAAGATGGCTATGAGCATATTTTATCACAAAAAGGCACCAACATTTCGGGCGGTCAAAAGCAAAGAATACTTATATCCCGTGCGCTTGCAAGTAAACCCGAAATACTTGTTTTAGATGATAGTTCATCAGCTTTGGACTATAAAACCGATGCAAATCTTAGAAAAGCGCTTGCTGAAAACCTAAAAGACACAACCCTTATAACCGTAGCCCAACGTGTTAGCTCGGTTAAAGACTGTGATTTAATTTTAGTTTTAGAAAACGGCGAAATTATTGGTGCAGGCAGTCACGATTATCTGCTTGAAAGCTGCACCGAATATAAAGAGATAAGCGACTCACAGATGGGAGGTGCTTTTGTTGAATAGAGGCGGTCCAATGGGACGTGGCGCCGGCAAAATGGGCGCTCCCCAATACCAAAAATTAGATAAAAAAACCACAGGAAAAATAATTAAACGACTTGGAAAATACATACTTGTATCTTGGCCGCTTTTTATTGTGGCAATCGCGCTAACCCTTATTTCAAATCAGCTTGCCCTTATGGGACCTATGTTTTCGGGCGATGCTATTGATGCTATAACAGCAAGTGGCGGTGTTAACTATGCCGCAGTTTATAAAAACATAGGTTATATGCTAATTTGCTACCTTTCTTCGGCAATAATGACCTACTGCCTTTCACTTATAATGATTCGCATTAGCCAAAGAATAATTTACACTATGCGGCGTCAGGTTTTTGAAAAGCTAACTTCACTGCCTATAAATTACTTTGATACCAATGCAACGGGCGATATTATCAGCCGAATTTCATACGATATTGATACGGTAAACGCCACCCTTTCGCAAGATTTGGTGCAGATTATGACCAACGCTTACACCGTTATAGGCTCACTGATTTTTATGTGGAATATTTCAAAGCCTATGATAATTGTTTTTGTTATAACTGTACCCATTTCCATAATTTTTACACGCTTTAGGTCTAAAAAAGTGCGTCCCCTTTTCAGAGAGCGCTCAAGAAAGCTTGGTGAGCTTAACGGTTACGCCGAAGAAATGCTTAGCGGTTGCCGCACAATTCAGGCTTATAACCGCGAAAAAGAAATCGGCTCAAGATTTTTAAAGCGAAATAAAATTGCTATGGATGCCTATGGCAAGGCTGAATATTACGGCGCGGCTATGGGTCCTACCGTAAACTTTATAAACAATCTATCCCTTTCTCTTGTTATGATTTTGGGCGGCATTTTATTTATGTATTCCCAAAGCGGTGCTGTAAAGGCGGGTTCGCTTTTCTTTATAACGCTTGGCGGCATTGCAGAGTTTGTTCAGTATTCACGCAAATTTGCAGGTCCTATTAACGAATTTGCAAACGTGCTTCAAGAATTTCAGTCTGCTTTTTCTGCGGCAGAGCGCGTTTTCAGGGTTATTGATGAAGACCCCGAGCCGCTCGACAAAGAAGATGCTAAAGAGCTTGAAAATTCAAAAGGCTTGGTAGAGCTTAAAAACGTTACCTTTGGCTACACCAAAGAAAAAACCGTACTTCACAATATTTCAGTTTTAGCAAAGCCCGGCAAAACTATTGCTATTGTGGGACCTACAGGAACAGGAAAAACCACCATTATAAATCTGCTTATGCGATTTTACGATGCATCGTCTGGCAGTATAACGGTAGATGGTTTGCCGCTTGAAGATATAACCCGTTCATCGCTCAGAAAGGCATATACTATGGTGCTTCAGGACACCTGGCTATTCCACGGAACCATTTACGAAAATATAGTTTACGGCCGTGAGGATGCCACACCTGAAGAAGTACGAGCCGCGGCAAAGGCGGCTAGAATTGACACCTTTATTGAAAGTTTGCCCGACAAATACGAAACTGTGCTTTCGGATGACGGCGTAAACATTTCAAAGGGTCAAAAACAGCTTATTACCATTGCTAGAGCAATGCTTTCAAAAAGCTCGATGCTTATTTTGGATGAAGCCACTTCAAACGTTGACTCCCGTACCGAAATAAAAATCCAAGAAGCTATGAACGAGCTTATGAAGGACAGAACCTGTTTTGTAATTGCTCACCGACTTTCTACCATACAAAACGCCGATTTAATTTTGGTAATACAAAACGGAAAAGTCACCGAAAAGGGAAGTCACAATGAGCTTATGCAGTTGGGCGGTTTTTATAGCAGCCTTTACAATTCACAATTTAAATAGATGTTGAAAAACAAAAAAATATATGCTACAATGTAAGGCGTAATATATTTCTTCAAAAAGGATGTTTTTTATTATGAGTAAAATTCTTATTGGTTGGGCTGAAGAAACTTTAGTTCCGGATAAAAAAATTGCCCTTGCAGGTCAGTTCTTTTTAAGGGTTTCTGAATATGTTGAATCAGAAATTACCGCCACCGCTATGGCAGTAGAAGCAGATAATGAACAAATGATTATGATTTCCTCTGATCTCCCCTCAATGCCCTTCTACCTTCAGGATTTAATAAGGGAAGAATTTGCAAAAATCTGCCCCGATGTTGATCCTAAAAAAATTATTCTTTCGGTGACTCACACCCACACTTCACATACTCTTGACGATCCAAATGTCAAAGAAGCAGGAGCTTTTTCCACCACTAAGACCTTGCTTAACGAATTTGTTCCTGAAGAAAACCGCTATGTAAATAACATCGAGATTGATGATTCCGTATTACCCTCAACCGAGGCTGCGATATTTGTATCAAAGCAGATTGCCACTGCCGCTAAACGCGCTTGGGAAAACCGTGCGGAAGCATATTACACCAATGAATTTGGTAGAGCCGCAGTTGGTATGTGCCGCCGCGTTCATTACAGTGACGGTACTTCTAAAATGTGGGGTGATACCAACACCGCTACCTTTGAATGTATGGAAGGCGGTAACGATTCGGGTATTGAGCTTCTTTACACCTTCGATAAAGACAAAAACCTTACAGGTGTTGTAGCAAACATTGCCTGTCCTGCACAGATTTTAGAGCAACGTAGCTTTATTTCTGCAGACTATTGGGGCAGAGCAAAGGCTAATATCCGTGAAAAACTTGGAAAAAATGTACACCTTTTAGGTCTTTGCGGTGCCGCAGGTGACCAATGTCCACGCGATTTGGTTCGTTGGGTAGACCCCGAAACACCTATTGATGACCCCAACGTAAAAAGACCCAATCCAAGTAACAAAAAGGCCGACCCATCTATGTATGATATTTCGGGTTGCAACCGTGTTGGTAAACGAATTGCTAATGAAATTGTTTCAGTTTACGAGGAAATTGATTTTGCCGACGTTAAAGATGAGGCTATCTTCAAGCATAAGGTTATTGACCTTGAACTCCCTCTTCGCAGAGCCACAACTACAGAATATGAAACCGCTATTCGTGAAATTGAGCTTTACGTTTCTAAAAATAAACACAAGGGCAGATTTACTTTTGAAGACAGCGCTAATCTTCACATTCATTTAGGAACTATTGCACGTTACAGAATGCAGGAGGATGTTAACCTTATTCCTATGGAGAGCCACATTGTGCGCCTTGGCGACGTTGCCTTTACCACAAACCCCTTTGAGCTTTTCCTTGACTACGGTAACGTAATTAAGGCCAGAAGTAAGGCTTCACAAACCTTTATTCTTCAGCTTACAAATGGTTGGTACGGTTATCTTCCCACCGAAAAGGCAGAAAAAGCAGGTCATTACAGCGCCTACATTTCAAGCGGTAAGGTAGGTCACGTTGGCGGCGATATGTACGTAAGACACGCTCTCAGTGAAATTAACAAGATGTTTGAATAGTTTTATTTTTCATTAAAAAATCAAAAGATTTACCTTTGGAAATATTCAGGGGTAAATCTTTTAGTTTTATTGACTTTTTTAGCAAATTATAGTATAATAACTTATTGTAAAATATACTGTGCTTTTATGCCAAACGTTAGGGGTGAATATATGAAACTTGAAGCACTAAAACAAGCTAAGGAAGCCTTTGTAATTGAATATGAATGTATTAAAGAAATGCAAAATTATTTCGATGAAGAAGCTTATTCAAAAGCTGTTGAGCTACTTAAAAACGCCGAACGTATTGGCGCATCGGGTTGCGGTCATAGCGGTATTATCTGTCAGCACTTTGCACACCTTATGTGCTGCATTGAAAGACCCGCCAGATTTATCTCCCCCGCCGAAGCGGTACACGGCGCAAGTGGCTTTTTACAAAAGGGTGACGTTATGGTTTTTGCTTCCCGCGGTGGTAAGACTAAAGAGCTTCTTCCCATTATGGATATTTGTAAGCAAAAGGGCGTAAGTATTATAACCGTTACCGAAAACACCGAATCTCCACTCGCTTTGGGTGCCGACGTTGTTTTAAAACAATACGTAAACCGCGAAACTGATAAATACAACTCACAAGGTACCACCTCTTCAACCGCACTTTGTATGATTTTTCACGTTTTGCAAACCGCTCTTATTGAAGAGACTAATTACAGCAATGAGCAGTTCGCCTTAATACATCCCGGTGGTGCAGTAGGCGAAAGGCTTAATAAATAAAATTCATTTTTTGGAGGAAAAAAATATGGAATTTAAAGTAGTACAAAAAGAATTAGAATTACAGTCAAGAGGTTGGATCCCTACCTTCCACGACATTTCTAAAGAGGTTAAGGAAATCGTTGAAGCTTCCGGTATTAAAAACGGTACCGTTAGTGTTGTTTCTCACCACACTACCTGTTCTGTAATGGTTCAGGAATGCTCACACGATATTGATTCTTTCGATCTTGAGTTCTTACAGCACGACCTTTTAGACATTATGAGAAAAATGATTCCCGACTTTGCTGAAGAGCATCAGTACCGTCATCCCGGTCCTATCCACGCTCAATACGGTCGTTGGGTAAACGAGCCCGGTGATTATTCCAGTATGAATACTGATGGTCACTTACGTTCTTGCTTCTTTGGCAGAAGCGAAGCTTTAACAATTAAAGATGGCGTAGTTGACGGTGGTCAATTTGCTCACATCTATTTCATTGACTGGGATCACGTTATCGCTCGTCGCCGTCAGGTAAACATCACTGTTATGGGTACTACCGAGGATGTAGGTGACAGAAAGTTCAATAACGGCGAAGTTATTGATACCCGTCATAAGTTCCTTGAAGAGGAAAAAGCTTATGATCCTCACTATGATCTTCAACAAAAAAGATAATTAAGGATACATAAAATGATTAAAGATTATAAAATTTCCGTTCCTTTTTTTGAATTTGGCCCTAAGGCTTACCTTTACGGCGAAGAGCTTTTAGAGCTTATGAAAAAAATTGACGGCTTTGCCGAGAAATATGATATGGACGTTATTGCTGACGTTCAAACAACCGATTTGCGCCTTATTGCTGAAAACACTTCCGACCGCATCCACGTATATGCTCAGCATATGGATAGCATTCCCGTTGGTCGTGGTATGGGCACCATTCTTCCCGAAGCTGTTAAGGCTACCGGTTCGGTAGGCGTTATGCTTAATCACGCCGAGTGCAAGCTCACTCTCGAGGAGGTTAAGCAGGCTATTGCTCGCGCAGAAGAGGTTGGTCTTGCAACTATCGTTTGCGCAGATACTGAGGAAGAAATTAAGGCTATTGCTGAAATGAATCCCGATATTCTTGTTGCTGAGCCTAGTGAGCTTATTGGCACAGGTATTGCAGTTGGCAGAGAGTATGTTGACGCTTGTATTGACCTTGTAAAATCGGTTAATCCTGAGATTATGGTGCTTCCTTCTGCAGGTATCAGCTGCGGCAACGACTGCTATAACATTATTATGGCAGGTGCAGATGGCTCCGGTTCAAGCAGCGGTATATGCAAAGCAGAAGACCCCGCTGCAATGGCAGAAGAAATGATGGCGGCAGTAAGAAAGGCTTATGACGAGCGGGAGGGTAAGGCTTGAAATACCTACTTGGAGCTGACATAGGCACAACTTCTTTAAAAGCATCGGTTTTTGATACCGATGGTAATATGATTAAGAGTGTAACGAAAGATTACACTCTTATCGTGTCAAACGATGAGGTAGAATTCCCTGCAGATGATTATTTAAAGCTCTTTGAAGAAGCTTATGCGGAAGTATCTGAAGGGCTTGAGGTTTCTGCCTTTGCTATTGACACACAGTGCGAAACACTTATTGTTACCGATGAAAACGATAAGCCTTTAATGAATGCGATTGTGTGGCTTGATAACCGTGCAGCTGCTGAAGCTGATAAGATTAAAGCTCACTTTGGCACCGAAAAGGTTTATAATGTTACAGGTCAACCCGAAATTACTGCCACTTGGCCCGCATCAAAGCTTTTATGGATTAAGGAAAACAAACCCGAAATTCATAAGAACATTAAAAAAGTATTTTTGCTTGAAGACTACCTTTTATACCGTTTAACAGGTAATTTTGTAACCGAAAAAACCCTTCAGTCCTCTACCATCTATTACGATATTAAGAAGGACTGCTGGTGGGATGAAATGCTTGAATTTATAGGTGTTAATCCCGATTGGTTGCCAAAGCTTTGTAACAGTGCCGAAAAGGTTGGCGAATATAAGGGTGCCGCAGCCGTTACAAGCGCGATTGACCAAATTGCAGGTGCAATCGGCGCAGGTATTACAGATACCAGCGTTGTTAGCGAAATGACAGGCACCACTATGGTTATTTTTGCTCCTTGCAACGAAGTACCCGCTTTTAACCCAAATAGCATTGTTCCCTGTCACAAAAATTATGACGGAAAATATTGCTTGCTTTCTTGGACTCCTACCGCTGGTATTGCACTTAAATGGTTTAAAAATAACTTCTGTGAAAACTTTAGCTTTAGAGAGCTTGATGAACTTGCAGAAAGCGTTCCCGCGGGAAGCGCAGGTCTTACCTTCCTGCCCTACCTTTGCGGTTCTACAATGCCAAAATACAATCCCGATGCAAAGGGCGCTTTTATGGGTCTTACTATGGAGCATACCAGAGCCCACGCCGTTAGAAGTATTTTGGAATCGGTTGCCTGTATGCTAAAAGCAAATCTTGATTACCTTGGTGTTTCAGTTAGCGAAATTCGCTCTATGGGCGGCGGTGCATCAAGCCCGCTTTGGTGTCAGATTAAAGCAGATATGACCGGTAAAAACATTGCTATTCTCGAAAATAACGAAACCGCTTGTCTTGGCTCTGCAATTCTTGCAGGTGTTGGTGTTGGTATTTTTGATGACGTTACATCGGTTTGCAAAAAATTAGTTAAAACCAAAAAGGTTTATACTCCTAGTAATACTGATTATTCTGAATGTTATAAAAAATTCTGTGATATGGAGGAAAAAACAGTATGAGCAAAATTGCTTTTGTAGGCTTCGGCGAAGTTAATACTCCTATTGACATTATTGTTAATAAATGTAAAGCTGCTGAAGACTCTCTTTTAAAAGAAGGTCTTGACCTTGTTAGCGTATATCCCGTAACCGATGATTACGAAGAAAAGGATATCGCTAAGGCTTATGCCGCTTTGGAAGGTCAGGATTTTGACTGTATGGTAGTTTGCATTGCAGGTTGGATTCCCACCCACGCAGTAGTTAAAGTTACCGAAAAATTCCGCCACGTTCCTATGGTTTTATGGGGTCTTTGCGGTTGGAAGGAAGGCGACAGAATTGTTACCACCGCTGATCAGGCAGGTACAACCGCTCTTCGCAAAACCTTCCGCGATTTAGGCTACAAATTCAAATACGTTTACGATATCATCGGTAAACCCTCTAACTCTAAAAAGGTTGCCGATTTTGCAAAGGCTGCATCTGCCGCTAAAGAGCTTCGCTTTGCCCGTGTTGGTATGGCAGGTTACCGTGATATGAACCTTTACGGAACCCTTTATGATGGTAGCTCCTTAAAGCGTGATATTGGTCCCGAAATTGAGACCTTTGAAATGCTTGAGATTAAGCAACGCTATGATGCTATCACCGCAGAGCAAAAGGCTGAAGTTATTGACAACGTAATGTCCAAATGGAACTTCCTTAAACCCGCAAAGCGTGAGGGTATGGAAATGGCAGCAGGTTATTACCTTGCTATTAAATCCCTTATTGATGAGCGCGGCTACAAGGCAATTTCTCTTAAAGACGTTGACGGTATGAAGAAGCTCTTAGGCTTCCCACCTGCACCTATCTTTATGCTTCTTGCAGATTGTGAAGGCGTTTCCACCATTCCCGAAAACGACTCCCTTGGTAACGTAACTCAGCTTATGGTTAAGGCTCTTACAGGTCAGTGCGGCGCTTACCTTGAATTCTATGAATTCTTTGAAGATAGCGTAATCGCAGGTGTGCCAGATTACATTCCAAAGGAAGTTACAATGGGCGAAACCACCGTTATGCCTGCCGCATTTGGTGAACTTTCTGAAGGTATTTTGAACGTTTCCAAAGTTAAGACCGGTGAGCTTACTATGTGCCGCCTTTTCTATGAAGATGGCAAATACTTTATGCATATGGTAACCGGCGAAGGCAAAACTCCACCTAAGTGGGAAGAAGCAGGTTGGACTCAACCCGCACCTCAGCTACCAGGATTACAAATCTTCCTTGATGATGTGGAGAAGTTTGCTCAAAACGTTATGTGCCAGCACTATATCATTTCGTACGGTGATAACACCGCTATCATTAAGGATTTATGTGATATCCTCGGAATTGATATTATCTAAGAAGGTATTAAGCGATGGAATATATTTTAGATACTGCCGATTTAGAGGCAATTAAACACTGTAATGAATTTTATCCTCTTGCAGGTGTTACCACCAACCCCTCTATTATTGCAAAGGAAAACACCGACTTCTGGACTCTTGTTAAAAATATAAGAGATATCATTGGTCCTGATAAGCTTTTCTTTGCTCAGACAGTTCAAAAAACTGCCGATAAAATGGTTGAAGAGGCTTGTCTTTTAAATGAAAAAACCGGTGGCAAATTCTGTGTTAAAATTCCTATCTCTGAAGAAGGTCTTAAGGCTACAAAAAGGCTTAAGCAATTAGGTATCAAGGTTCTTGTTACCGCTATTTTCACACCTGCACAGGCTCTTATTGCCGCCAGAGCAGGCGCTGACTACGTTGCTCCTTACGTAAACCGCCTTGATAACATCATAGGTGATGGTTGCTACGTAGTTTCGGAGATTGTAAAGCAGTTTAACATTTACAACCTTCCCTGTAAGGTACTTGCCGCAAGCTTTAAAAATGCAGAGCTTGTTCACAAGTGCGCAGTTGCAGGTTGCCACTGTGTAACCGTTACAGATGATATTCTTAAAGCCGTTTTATCACATCCTATGACAGATGCCGCTGTTGAAGGCTTTGAAAAGGATTGGGAAAGCGTATACGGTGACAAAACTATTCTTGATTTTTAGTTTTAAAGCAGAATAACTTAAAAGCAGAAACGAAAAAACTCGTTTCTGCTTTTTGTTTTGCTTAAATATTGCCACTACCTATGCTTACCTCTCCACTTTGCAGTGCTTCACGCTCACCCGCATCACTTTCTACTATAATGCGAAAACGTTCATCAAGCCCCACTACTTTACCGGTTTTTCGGGTGGCGTTAACAGTGTAATTTATATTATCACCAATGAGCATCATTCTTTTACGGTACTCTATGAGTAAATCTTTATTGTTTAAATCTTTATAGCAGTCAAAGAAATTGTTTATAATATCCGCCACCAAACAGTTAGCATCAAAAACTTCTTCACCTTCAAAAATGCTGCCTGCAATATTTTTTATATCTTCGGGGTAGCCGCCCTTTGGTGATACTAAATTTATACCAACACCGAGAATTACGTATGAACCGATGCCATCAGCAGTAAAAGCAGCTTCACTTAATATTCCGCACACCTTTTTGCCGTTTAGGAAAATATCGTTCACCCATTTTATTTTAGGCGATTTATTAGTAGCCTTTTCAATAGCGGTTGCTACAGCCACCGCCGCTACCGGTGTTATTAGGGAGATATCATTAATGGGTATATTAGGCTTTAAAACAATGCTAAAATAAACGCCGCAACAGGCGGGAGAATAAAAGCTACGCCCAAGTCTGCCTCTGCCATAGGTTTGCGAAAGGGCGATTATAATATCACCTTCACAGGCTTTACCGCTTGCAGCTAACTCTTTAGCAAATAAATTTGTGGACTCTAGGCTTTCAAAAAGCATAACCTTAGAGTCGATTTTAAGTAGGTGCTTTATTTTATCGGCCGACAGACCTATAACGCTCATTTTCGCTTTCCCCCTTTACATATTATATGATAACACAATGTAACGAGGTATTCAACAAAAACATCTACCAAATAAACTCAAATTCCCCTGCCCTGAAGCCCAAAGCTCACAGAAAGGGCTCTATCTACCTTATCCATCATAGAGACGTCTAAAATCCCCATTTTTTCCTTTAGTCTTCGTTTATCAATGGTTCTTACCTGCTCTAAAAGAACTATTGAGTTTTTTTGCAGTCCCGAACCCTCTGCTTCTACACTTATGTGGGTTGGAAGTCTTGCTTTGTCCTGTTGACTTGTAATAGCCGCCGCTATTACGGTTGGACTGTATTTGTTTCCCACGTCATTTTGGATAATAAGAACGGGTCTTACCCCACCCTGTTCCGAGCCAACAACGGGACTTAAATCAGCATAATAAATTTCGCCACGCTTAACGGTCATTTTAAGCATCCTTTCATAAAATAGGGTTTATAATGTACAAAAGCTTGTGCTATTATTTTTAACCCTTAACATATATTTTAATCAGAAAAAGGAATATTTTTTAAGTTATTTCCATATTCTATATTATGCCGAATGTTTTTTTATGTAACCAAGCTGTATAGGTGCAAAAACTGTAATTTTAAAAACAAATTTTTAGAATTTTTAGCGGCTCAAAAAAATTGCATAAAAGGATTTTTGCCCCCAAAAAGGGTATTTAGAAGCCTAAAAAACCAAAGTTTTTGGACAGTATGCACTAATTTAGCACAACGCTTTATGCAATTAGCACTATTTTAAATAAAAAATAGGCAAATATTACTATTTGTAAAGAAAAAATTACACCATCTAGGTCGACTTTTTTCACAATATATGGCAATATGCACAAAAGAAAGGTTAAAAGGTTACAAAACCGCCCTTTTAAACAAAAATGTTACAGGTTTGTAATCTTTTTTTCGCATTTCACCCCCTAAAATTTTGGCTATTTTGCATACCAAAAGGTGTTTTATAAACCTTGACCCTAATGGCATTTTGGGTTATACTGCTTAAGGTTCGAAAAATAGAACCACAAAATACCGATTATTTCAAGTCGGCTTTTCAGCAAAGCAAACGCGTTTTTCCGTGCGTTTGAACAGAGTAAAAAACAAATACTCACCTACTTTACTTTGTTTTGCTGTAATTACGGAGGTTTATTAATGAGTACAATCAAAGGTATGGTTATTAAATGTGTGACCGCTCTTTTAATAAGCACAGTTATGGCATCAGGCCTTGTTGCTTTTGCGGCTTCAAATCCCCACAGCACAGTAGTAATCATAGACAATGAGAAAAAAGTAGAGCTTAACACACATCGCACCACTGCAGAAGAAATTCTTAGCGATGCTAATATTGAGCTCGCCATTGGCGACAAGGCTGTTTTAAGCAATCTTGAAGATGGCACCTCAGTTCTTACCATTAATCGTTCATTCCCTGTTTACATTACGGTTGGTAATGATACTAAAATGGTTAAGGTTTGCGGTGGCACCGTTGCCGACGCTTTAAATGCTGCTAATATTACCTTAAATGAAAATTCTGTTTGCAATTTAAAGCTTGATACAGTTCTTTCCAAGGAAACTTACATTGACATTGTAGACGTTAAATACGTTACCGAAAGTTACGAAGAAACAATTCCTTACACCGCTAAGGTTGAATATTCTTCTTCACTTGAAAAGGGTAAAAAGAAGGTTACAGGCGGTGTGAACGGCACAAAGACCGTTATGGTTAAGAAAACCTACAAAAACGGCGTTGTTACTGAAACCAAAACTCTTTCTACCACTGTTACAAAACCCGCAGTAGACAAAGTGACCGTAATTGGTACTAAAACTACTTCCACTAACAAAAATACAAGCGGCGTTAAGTCTTATTCAGAAATTAAAACTATTTCAACACTTAAGGCTCCCGCATCTTTAAAACTTACTTCAAAGGGTATTCCTACTTCTTTTAAAAAGAAGGTTACAGTTCAGGCAACCGCCTACACCGACCACTCAGGTATTCCCTGCTCTACCGGTGTGATGCCACAAACAGGCTACATTGCAGTAAACCCCAAGGTTATTCCTTACGGCACTAAAATGTTTATTGTTTCTAAGGATGGTAAATACGTTTACGGTTATGCAATTGCTGCTGATACAGGCGGATTTATTAAAAGAAGACCTACCAACGTAGACCTTTTCTTTGATACCGAAAGTCAGTGCAAAAGATTTGGCAGACGTGACGTAGTAATTTATTTCCTTTAAAATTTTTAAAAGGCTGTGTAGTTTTTCTACACAGCCTTTTTTATACCTATTTTATAATTTCGTATTCAAACATTTCGTAGTGAAGCTTTGTTCCAACGTCGGTGCCCTCGGGCAGAAGGGCTAACGCTATAAAAAGCTCACCATTTGTTGCCAGATCCTTTAAATAAGCGTATTCACCCTCGATTTTTGATACAATATAATCCTTTGGTTCCATAATATTCACCCTTCTTTTAAATAACTATTCAGAAAATTAAGCGTTCTTTTTTTATCGGCAGACCAAAGAGGCGCTATTAAATCACATTTCGCACCATCGCCCGTAATTCTATGGACTGTAATGTGCTTTGGCAAAAGTGAGATACATTCTTTTAAGATTTTGGCATACTGCTCTATGGTTAGCGTGTTAAAAGCACCCTTTTCAAATTCAGCCGCTAAGTCGGTGTTTTTAAGAACGTAAAGCATATGAAATTTTATGCCATCTGCGCCACTTTCTACCGCCGCCCTAGTTGTTCTCACTGCATCGTTTACATCTTCAAACGGAAGACCTATCATAACGTGGGTAACAACTTCAAGCCCTGCCGCTTTAAGCCGTTTTACCGCATCAAAATAAATGGCGTTTTGGTATCCGCGCCGAATATACTTTACCGTTTGCTCGTTTACGGTTTGAAGCCCAAGCTCCACCGTTACGGGCTTTATTTTATTCAGACCTTTTAAAAGCTCTACCGTATCATCAGGCAGACAGTCCGGCCTTGTGGCTACCGATAAGCCTACTATATAATCGGGCGACAGAGCCGCCTTAAAAAGCCGCTCCAGCCTATCACACGGCGCATAGGTGTTGGTAAAGGACTGAAAATAAGCAATGTATTTACCGCTTTTATTTTTATGCTCCACCCTTTTCTTTGCCCTTTCAAGCTGAAGGAGAATATCATCGCCCTTTTCAGCAAACTCACCCGAGCCGCACTCTGAGCAGAAGATACAACCCCTACTGCCCACGGTGCCATCTCGGTTTGGGCAGGTGAAGCCGCCATCGATAGAGAGTTTATAAACCTTTGAGCCAAATTTTTCTTTTAGATGCTCGTTTAATGTTTTATACAATATTAAACCTCATTCCGCTTTATTGATTACAAAGCCTTTTAACTATAACGGTATTTTTTTAACAGAACAATTATACTATTTATAAAAGCAGATGTCAACGAAGTGAAAATGTAGAGGTTTATTTTGATAAAAAAATAAGGCACGCTTTTCCAAGCGCGCCTCTTAGTGGATTATCAAAACAACCTAAGTTTTCTTGTAACTAACTGTCCATCGATTATTAAATAACTATATAATTTACCATCATACCCTACCTCAATCTGATGCCCGTCAATTTCAGCCTTAAGGGAATGGGCGACCTCAAAAAGCGCCTCGATTTCATCATATACATTACCGTTAATTACCAGTTCGTTAACCTTTTTTACCCTACGGTATACTATTGAAAGACCTATCTCGTTAGATTCAAGCAAAACTCTAGACTTCACATTATTATCAGCAATTCTAATAATTGCAGAATTTTTAGCTTCTGATACTGCTTTTTCTGTTTCCCCGAAATCTTTATATTCTAAAAATTCCTCCTGTTTTTGCGGTAATTTCTTAAGCTTTAAATTAGCACTAACTCCCATAGAAAGAGAAATTATTACCCAAATATGAAAAACAATATCAATAATATTATCCATTTGAACGCCCCAAAGAGCGAGCAGAGCCACGGTATCAATCACAAAGAAAACTAATGCGAAAATAAGCCAGCCTACTTTATGTTTTTTTGAAAAAAGCCAACTGAGAAAATATAGAAGCACAATTCCCAAAGCAACACCCATAAAAATCGCAAAAAACGATGGGTCTAAAAACGCAAAATTAAAAAGTTCCTCGCCGTAAAATTCTGCAGGATACATTTTGCATAGAAACATTCCCGTATCAACTAATGCATACGGAATATATGCTGAAAAAAGAAAATATGTATCACTTTCTATAACCAACAATATAAGATTTATTATGGTAAAGGCGATCACTAATAACAAATTATTGCGTGACCGCTTGTGCTTTACCTCAAGAATTTCTCTATTCGATACAGTATTTGGTATTGACATAAAAGTTCCCCCTTAAAAGCAAAATAATTATAGCATTAACTATTTTAAAAAGCAATACTACTAAAAGTTTTATTTTCAATAATACTATTATATCTGTATTACAGATATATGTCAATATCTTTATTGCAGATATTGCATAATAATTATGAGGTGATTATTATGCAGTTTAAGAACTTACGAGGAATCAGAGAGGATAATGACATAAAACAAAAAGATATTGCGAATTATTTAAACATATCTCAAAACACATATTCACAATATGAAACCGGTGTAATTTCCCTAACCGCAGAAGTTTTGATTAAGCTAGCAAATTATTATAATGTAAGTATTGATTATTTGCTTGACAGAACTAATAATCCAAAATTGCTAAAATAATAATTTCCGCTTACGACACTTCCGGTAATATTTCGCAGAAAACCAACAGTGAGCTTTTTAAAAAAATTACTGCTTTTTAAAATGAATATTTTCATTCTTGTAAATACTAAATTTTAAAATTGAAATCAACCTACTAAAGGGAGGCGCTCCGTTACGAAGTGCCTCCCTTATTACTTTAAACTACGGGTTATATTTAATTTTTAGGCTTTTTAATGCGATTAAGTTGCTTATTAAGCTTTAATAGTTCTTCTTTGGTGAAGCTGATATTCATCATTCCCATCATAGACGAAAGTCTAAGCACTGTAAATCCGCCCATCATTTCCATAAGACCGCCATCGGCTGATTTAAGGTCTACATCAAAACCGCCCGATTTATTATCGGTGCCCTTCTTTTTGCCGGCATTCATCTTCTTTTTAAGCTTAAGACCCAAGCGAACAAACCAAAGCTTACCTCTGGGTGATTTCATAATATCGGCAATTTTATCATTAAGCGAGAAACGTCCTTCGGGGGCATTAACATCAAACCAGTTAAGAACCGCTCCCTTTTCAACAAGAACATAATCCATATTGCGCTCTTCAACCTTGCGGATTAAACTTTCATCAGAAAGGTCACCCGCGCGCGCAACGATTTTGCTTTCGCCAACATTAGGAACTTCAAAATAGAAGAAATGATCCTCGGCGGTCTTTTTACCGATGCTTTCACCGTTTACAAAAAGCTCTACTTCAGGTTGGTTAGAGTAAACAGTAACCTTGGTTACATCTTCAACGCGGTCGATATATCTCTTAGAACAAACGTGAACGAATGGTTCATCAGAAAGCCAAGCTTTATAAGCATAGAAAGCGTCCTTTTTATACTTTCTATCCATTGTGATAAGACCCTTGTGATTTTGTCCGTTCTCGCCGCCCTCACTACGAGCATCGGCACCAAAATCAAACATATTCCAAACGTGAGTTGCCCAGATATATTTACGTGTGAAAAACTGTTTAATAAGCTCCTCATGATAATATGCCTGATACTCCTCGGTATAATCGCCCTGCTTAGGCTCGCTTGTGTGCCAATTAAGAGCCTCACAACCGTATTCAGAACAACCAATAGGAATATTGGGGTGGGTGGCGTGGAATTTATCAAACCAAGGTCCATTCATAGTGGTATCGCCACCATACCAGCCAAAGTAATGATTATAAGAAACAAGGTCGGGGATTTGCAAATACGGGTCATCCATTTTGCACATTGATACAGCAGCAATGGTGGTTAAACGGGTTTTATCCATATCGTGAACCAAATCATTGAGAATTCTGTGATTTTCAAGTAAATCATCATCAGAACCGCCAATAGAAATCTCGTTAGAAAGACCCCATACCACAATAGACGGATGGTTATAATTCTGAGTTATAAGCTCCTTCATTTGGGAAATGGTATTTTCACGACCACCGGGCATATGCTTTGAAATGTATGGAATTTCAGCCCAAATAACCAAGCCACGCTCATCACAAAGATCATAGAAATATTGGTCATGTTGATAGTGTGCAAGGCGAATGGTGGTAGCGCCAACCTCACAAATAAGGTCAATATCCTCCTTATGATGCTCAGGGGTAAGAGCATTACCTACGCCCCATCTATCCTGATGGCGAGATACGCCGCGAAGAGGATATTCTTCGCCGTTAAGGATAAAGCCGTTGTCGGGGTCAACCTTAAAGCTTCTGCAGCCAAAACGACTGCAAACGTTATCTAAAACCTCATCATTCTGCTTAATTTCAACCTCGCAGCAATAAAGATAAGGGTTTTTGCGACCGTGCCAAAGATTTACGTCCTTCATTTCGAAGGTTGCTTTAGTATCGGTGGTTTCTATTTTTTCTAACTCTTTTTCATCAGCGTCATAAATTGTGTAAACAAGCTTCTGATCGGGCAAAAGATTTTCAACAAAAACCTCTACCTCTACCTTTGCGTCCTTACCCTCAACCTCAGGGGTAATCATAATGCCCTTGCCACCAAAATAATCAAGGTCGAAGTGGGAATTGCTTACACAAATAAGGTTTACATCACGGTATATACCGCCGTAAAATGTAAAGTCTGCCATTTGTGGGTAAACTGTATCACTAGGCGAGTTATCTACAATAACGGCAATCTCAGTTTCATCTGAAATAGCTTCGGTAATATTCACACGCCAAGTTGAATAACCGCCATCGTGATGGGCTAGTTTCTCCCCGCCTACATAAACATCAGCCGAGGAATTAGCACCACGAAACTCAATGTAATAAAGGTCTGCTTTCGGTAGGTCGGCTTTTTTGATGGTTTTTTTGTAAAGGCAGCTGCCGCGGAAATAATCGTTACCGCCATCCTGACCGTCTACCGCATTCCAAGAATGGGGAATATTTATGCTTTCCCCTTCGTTTAGCGAAATGTCTGTTGTATCTTTCACAAACAACCAATCGCTGTTAAGATTTAAAATATTTCTCATTTTAGGACTCCTTGATTAAATGTATTGCTATATTTGTTTATTCTTCGCCGCGACCTAGATCGGCATTCATTTTCTCCAAGGTCTTTTTATCAAGATTATAAACAAGACCAAGGCCCACAAACTGTAAAATGGCGGAGAAAAGGAAGGTTGCAGCTACAATGTAACGCATATTAATTGCTACTTCCCAAAGCTGATTGCCTTCATTCGCGCCAACGTAACCAAAAGCAACCATAATAATAAGCACTAAAGAAGGACCAACGCCCTGTGCTAATTTACGGAAGAAGGAATGAAGTGAGTAAACTGTACCTTCCTCACGCACGCCGAATTTCCACTCGTTATAGTCAATAGCATCACCCATCATAGCCCAAGAAACAGTGGAGTAAATACCAAGACCAAGTGAGAAGAATAACTGACAAACAATGTATATGATAAGGTCAAGTTGAGTGTTATCAGGGGTAATTACAAAAAGTCCCAAGCCTGCAACAATAGAAACAATAGAGCCAAAGGTTGCGAGTTCCTTTTTACCAAACTTTGCAACCATATTTCTTGCAAGAGGGGTGAAAACCACGATAGGAATCATAGCAAAGAGCTGAACAATACCCGAAATTTGTACGTTTTTAAAATAAGATTGGAATATAACAGTAACGGCGGTGGTAGCGCCCTGCATACCAATAAACATACCCATAGCGGCAATAGTAGCACCTACTGCAGGGCGATTTTTCATAAAGTTACCAAAAGCCTTTAATACATTGAATTTAGGCATTTCTTCGCCTATAGCAGCATCGGTATTAACACGGATTTCGGTATTTCTAATCATAAACTGGAAGCAGATAAAGCCTAAAACACCCATAATAAGCGCCGCAATAAATACACGCTCACCAATAAGGTTGTTATCTTTATCATAAATAATAAACGGGAGAATTACCATTGGAAGCATATTTCCAAAGATTGAACCTACCGAACGCCAAGCGGAAAGAGAAGCTCTATCCTTAACATCGTTAGAAATGAGCGAAAGAAGCGAACCGTAAGGAACATTAGCAACGGTATAAAAAGCATCCCAAACAACGTAGCCTGCAATAAAGATTATAAACTTTGCCCAAGTGGGAGCATTGGGGAAGGGTAAGAAGCAGCAAGCGCCGCCAACAATAAGGCCAATCGAACCTGCCCAAATGTATGTTAAGAATTTATTGCGCTTGTATGTACGTTTATCCGAGTCGATAATAGAGCCAATAAGCGGGTCGTTAATAGCATCCCATACCTGAACTATGATAAGCAATAAAGCGTACCATAAGTCCATACCCATAAACTGTGTCCAGAAGATTGACATTGTGCCCTTAAGCGCAAAGCTCATATTGCAGCCTAAGTCACCTGCGGCATACGCTATACTGTCGCGTATACCGAATTTGCGATGCCCTGAAGAATCTAGTTGCTGATTTTTCATAATATCTCTCCTTAAAAATTTTTATAAGTATGCCTCAATAAATATAACATATCCAACAAAAAAACGCAACATCTATAATATAAAATGTTCATTATTGTCAAAAATTACATATAAAAACGGAGGTGCTTTATAAAAGAACCTCCGTTACCATAATTAAATTATATCATTTTAGATATTTCGGATTTATAAACGGTATCTCCGCCGTATTTCATAACAAAATCAATATATCTTTTAGCTTGTTCGGCGTTACCTTTTTGCAAATAAACCTTTGCGAGGTTGTAGCTTGTATTAACCTGCCCAATATTGCTTTTTGCCTTTTCCATCATCATTAAAAGAATTTGTTCAGCACCTTCAAGATTACCTTTTTCTATTTGAATTAAAATCTTTTTCATTGTATAAAGGTCAAACAAAAGATTTTTTTCTTTTGCAAGATTTTTAATCTTTGGGTCATCTATGCATTGTTTCATATCTAAAAGCACCCTTTCGGCACTTTCTAAATCACCTAGCCGAATATAAGCATAAGCAAAATTGTTTAAATACACGCCCCTATTGTATACGCCCATTGCTCCCTTACCAAAAAACTTAGGGTTTATTGCCTGCAACAAATTCAGTGCCTCTGCCGATCTGCCTGAATCTAAAAGGGCAGCAATCAAATTCATATTTACCGTATAAAGCGTTTTGGCGTTTTTACAATTAATTCTAAGCTTTTCTAGCTCCGAACGATACTCTGCTATATTACAATTAACTTCGCGAATTTTATTAAGAGCATTGAAGCGTTTAATGGCAATAATTTCAACTGCTATAGCAATAATAAACGGTATTATCAAAGCCCAAACAATCGGTCCCACTTTTTCTTCCCATCCACCATACGCGGCAAGGGGTATAACCACCGAAAGTGCGATTGCATAATACGCAATCTTTAAATCTTTATATAACTGAAACATAAATCACTGCCCCTTTTCACAAAGAGTTTTTGCATATTCTAAAGCTTCATCAATATGAGCTTTGAAGTTTTCTTCGCCCAGTTTTTCTACAAAGCCTGCCTTTTTAAAGGACTGCATAGGTTGCTCGTTAAGGTGGGAGAAGATAACGGTTATACCCTTTGCCATGCATTTATCGCAAAGCTCCTCTAAAGCATTTAGGGCGGTTGCATCAACCGAGGGAACACTGCGCATACGAATTATAAGGCATTTTGTGTATTCCTTTGTTGTGATGTTAGCAACTCGGTCGGTCATACCAAAGAAAAGCGGTCCGCTTATTTCAAAAACACGTACTTCTTTTGGTACGTCGGCAAGTTTGTAAGAGTCGTCCTCATCTTGCTCGTACTTCCAGCTATAAACGTTGGTTTCTTCGCTCATACGCTTCATAAACAAAATGCAAGCAAACACAATACCAACGCCGATAGCCACTACCAAATCAAACACAACAGTCAAGGTGAAGGTTAAGGCTAATACTAAAATGTCACTCTTGGGAGCTGTTTTTACAAGGCGAACTATTGGCTTCCACTGACTCATATTATAGGCTACCTGAAACAAGATAGCTGCGATTGTTGGCATTGGGATTAGTGCGGCATAAGGCATTAAAAATACCAAAATTAAAAGCAATACTATAGCGTGAACAACACCTGAAATTGGGGTTTTACCGCCGTTATTTATGTTGGCGGCAGTACGGGCAATGGCGCCTGTTGCGGGGATACCGCCAAAAAGCGCAGAGCCCACATTACCAATACCCTGAGCTATAAGCTCCATATTAGAGCGGTGCTTAGAGCCTGTCATACCATCTGCCACAACACAGGAAAGAAGCGATTCAATAGCGGCTAAAATTGCTATTGTAAAGGCATCGGGCAATACTTTTCTTAACAGAGTTAAATCCATTTTAGGAAGATTTAAGCTTGGGAGCTTACTGCTAAGCTCGCCAAAGGTGCTTTTTATGGTTTGAACTCCTGCACTTTCAGGAAGGAGCATTACCATAACTGCGCCAACTATAACCGCAATAAGTGATGCGGGGATTTTTTTGCTGAGCTTTGGCCATAAAATAAGTATTAAAAGGCTAACCACCCCAACAAGCACTGCCCACCAGTTTAAGGTGGATATGTTTTCAAAAAATACTGCGATTTTTTCAGGTGCTTCTATAGGAGATTTACCGCCAAAGTTTACACCAAAAAAGTCTTTAAGCTGACCTATTAAAATTGTAACGGCAATACCTGCCGTAAATCCTGTTGTAATTGTGTAGGGAATAAATTTAATAAGACTGCCTAGTTTGAAAATTCCCATTAAAACAAGTAGTAGACCCGCAACAATGGTGGCAAGTGCCAAACCTTCCATTCCGTTTGCGGCTACAACGCCCGCAACAATGGTGGCAAATGCGGCGGTAGGACCTGCGATTTGCACCTTGCTTCCGCCAAAGATGGAAATTAGGGCGCCCGCAATAATGGCGGTGTAAAGACCTTCTTCAGGACCAACGCCCGAAGCAATAGCAAGTGCAATGGAAAGCGGCAAAGCGATAATTGCAACTATAATACCTGCTACAATGTCCTTTACAAGCTTACTGCCGTTATAACCCTTAAGGGTGGTAAAAAGCATTGGGGTAAATTCTTTCATAATTACTGCTCCTTGTTTATGTAATATTTAACGCTTAACCCATTGTTCTTTTTTTGAATCAAATTTCCAACCAGCTTTTTCAAGTTCTGTAAATACAATAAAATCAAACAAAAATTGCTCTAAGATCAAATCTTTTCCTTTATTTGATTTAGCGTTTGCAACTGAAATATAAGCTTCAATTAAACCATGTTTTTTAATTAATTTCATTGCATCATGCTGAACTAAATCATATAAAGCAAGCTTGTTTTCCGCAGAAGTGTTAACTTCCTCCTCGTTAAATTCTATTTCTTTTCCCAAATCCATTTTTGACATTTTTGTGAACTCCTGTTTGTTTTTTTAATATGTTATTTTTAAAATAACGGGCGTGATAATATGAGCGGGTTTATTAAGCACATATTCGCCGTTTTCTGACTTATATTCAACGGGGGTAAACTCGCCGTTTAAATCTAATTCTAAAATATTAGATGGAGTTTTTTGCAGGCAGAGTCTGATATTATCTACGGGGTCCATACTTACGTTAAAGAGAGCGCAGAAAAGGCTACCGTCTTCCATATCTGCGGCTTTAAGGTAAATTTCATCATCATCGGGGGTGTAAACGGGTAAATCACCGTATTCCTTTAAAAGAGAGATAAACTGATCTTTACGAGTAGCATTAAGGAAGCCAAAAGCAGTTGTGTAATGGAATTCGGTTTTAGCATCGCCCGCAAATACAATAGCTGTACCGCCAAGGCTGTTTTTATAAGCGGTGCTTGCGGGGGGCATATCATCTCTATCCTGACCGTTAGATACAACAAAGCATCTGGTTAATACCCTTACGCCATCAGAGATAGGCTTAATCTCACGCGAATTTGTTTGCCTATTAACAAATCTTTTTTCATTATCTGCAAAAAATTCTCTGCTAACAAAGTATTTGGGAGTTTCAAAAACTTCTACACCTAATTCTTTAGCAAAGCCGCGCTCACAAAGTTTTAGGGCAGCTCCACCATCAAGCACAAGGGTGCCCTTAAGCATAGCTTTAATTTTTTCATCATCAAACAAATCGGTCATTGAGCCATCTAAAAATGTAACTGCGCAGTCATCGGAAGAAAAATACATTGGAATACCAAGTCTTTCTAACACGCAGGTGCCCCAACCGCTTACCGAGTTTGATTCTTCAAAGCAATAGTCGGGTTTGCTTGAAAGCGGTATACCTGCGCCGCGCCATTTAAGAGTAGGAACGAGGGTTGACAGGGCTTCATACCATTTATTATACTTACCAAGCACTTCGCGATATTTTTTACCGCTCTGTGGCTCAAAAGTGGTAAGTCTTGTTATCCAGTGCTTTGCGCCCGAAACGCCTTCTAAAATTGTTCCAACAAAGTGAGAGTGAAGTGACATTGCGCCGGTGCTATAACGGTTTTGTGGGCAGGTGTCGGTTTCGGCTAGGAAGCTATCAACCTTACCTTGACCCTTAAGCACTGCCATTTGAACTGCGGCGCGCATAAAGATATTTGAAAATCTTTTAGTGCCTTCGGGGTGATAGTTGCCGTTATTTATACGGAGAATAACGGGGTTCCCTTTGCCTGCCATTGTTGTAGCAATTTCGGTAGCCGCTTCACAGCATGGACCGACGCAAGAAAATGAACCGGGGATTTCGGGATTAACCGAATCAATGCCCTCACGCATATATTTAACACACTCTCTTAATGACTCAAGCTGAGTTTCAACAAAGGCATCACGGTATTTTTCATCTTCCTTGGTTTTGCCAAAAACGTGAGCCGCAATTTCTTCCCTTGTTTTTCTAACGCCTGTTTTTCTTTCAAAAGCATCTAAATGCATACCACAAGCACAGCCCTTACCCTCACGGATAATAAGGCGGAAGTCATCATCAAGCATAATATGGTCGGGATTATATGATGCTAAAACGCTAAAGGCGTGGCGGATATATTTTCTAAAGCCTTCATCATAAGGGCACACAACATGGGCCTCTTCGCCGTCTGTAAGATTTACAACTCTATTAAAGGATGACGGTTTTGCGAGTGGATAGCCGTGACCAATGGTACACTGCGCTAAAATACCGCTTTTAAGACCCATAGCATCTAAACGTTCTTTAAATTTGGCGTAATTTTCACACTGTCTTTCTGCCTTGGGAATAACTGGGTCGCCTTCGGGCACAAGTTGCATTATAAAAAGCGCCATAGAAGCGGTGCCGTTTTCGTATTGCTCTTTAACGTCCTGACAAATTTCTTCAATATGCTCCAAATCAAGCGGCATAATTGAAAAGTTAAACATAATAACTCTCCTATTATTTAATTTTTTTAAGATTTGCAATTTTATCTCTAAGCTCGGCGGCGTACTCAAATTCAAGCAGTTTTGCCGCCTGCTTCATTTCTTCGGTCATTTTCTTTATAAGCTCATCACGCTCTGCCTTTGACATACGCTTAGCATCGGCGGTTTTAACCTTTTTGGAGCCGCCCATTTCAATAACATCACGAACGCCCTTAATAACCGTTTTAGGCACGATGCCGTTTTTTTCGTTATACTCGGTTTGGATTGCTCGGCGGCGCTCGGTTTCTGTTATTGCGCGCTCCATAGACGGCGTTACCGTATCGGCGTACATTATAACGGTACCATCAGCATTACGAGCCGCTCGGCCAATGGTTTGAATAAGGGATGTTTCGCTTCTGAGGAAGCCCTCTTTATCGGCATCAAGTATTGCAACGAGCGATACTTCCGGCAAATCAAGACCTTCACGAAGCAGATTTATCCCCACCAGAACATCAAACACACCCAGCCTTAAATCGCGGATAATTTGCATACGCTCCATTGTATCAACATCGTGGTGCATATACCTAACCTTTATATCCACGTTTTCCAAAAACTCGGTTAAATCCTCTGCCATTTTTTTGGTAAGGGTGGTAACAAGTACCCTTTCGCCCTTTTCGGTACGAGTGTTTATTTCGCTTACCAAATCATCTATCTGACCCGTGGTAGGCTTAACGATTATTTTGGGGTCAACCAGTCCCGTTGGGCGAATAACCTGCTCTACAACTGCGGCAGAGTTTTCTTTTTCAAACTCACCCGGTGTTGCCGAAACGTAAATTGCCTGATTTATTTTACCGTAAAATTCGTTAAAATTAAGCGGTCTGTTATCAAATGCAGACGGAAGTCTAAATCCGTAATCTACCAAATTTTCTTTTCTTGCTCTGTCACCGCCGTACATACCACGTATTTGCGGAAGCATTACGTGCGATTCATCTACAAGGAGTAAAAAATCCTTTGGGAAATAGTCCAGCAGAGTGAAGGGTACACTACCTTCAGGACGGCGCGAGAGTACCCTTGAATAGTTTTCAACGCCCTTGCAGGTGCCGATTTCTCTGAGCATTTCAATATCGTATTCGGTGCGCTGCCTTATTCTCTGCGCCTCAATAAGCTTGCCTTGATCGGTGAAATATTTAACCCGCTGCTCCATTTCTTCATAAATTTCGGTCAAAGCTTCTTCCATTTTTTCAGGAGAAACAATATAGTGGGTTGCGGGGTAAATTGCTATATGAACAAGATTTTCCTTAACCTCGCCCGTTAGCACGTTTATGGAAGTAATTCTATCTATCTCATCGCCAAAAAATTCTACTCTTATAGCATTTTCGCCCGAATAAGCGGGGAAAATTTCTACCGTATCACCACGAACACGGAATTTATTACGAACGAAGTTTAAATCGTTACGCTCATACTGCAAATCTACAAGCTTATGAATAAGCTCATCGCGGTTTTTCTCCATACCCAAGCGGAGCGAGATTATCATATTGCGGTAATCTATGGGGTTACCGAGGGAATAAATGCCCGAAACCGAAGCCACGATTATAACGTCACTTCTCTCCGAAAGCGAACAGGTTGCCGAGTGGCGAAGCTTATCTATTTCATCATTTATCGCCGAATCCTTTTCAATGTAGGTATCGGTACCGGGAATGTAGGCTTCGGGCTGATAGTAATCGTAGTAGGAAACAAAATACTCAACCGCGTTTTCGGGGAAAAACTCCTTAAACTCGGTGCAAAGCTGTGCGGCTAGGGTTTTATTATGAGCAAGAACAAGGGTAGGCTTATTTACCTTTTCAATAATATTCGCCATTGTAAAGGTTTTACCCGAACCGGTAACACCCTTTAGGGTCTGCTCCCTTTTGCCGCTTTTAATTCCGTTTACCAAAGCTTCAATGGCTTCGGGTTGGTCGCCTGTAGGACTATAATCAGAATGTAAAATAAACCTATCCGGCACTTATCTCACTCCTTTTTTACTTAATATATTCTTGATAGGTAAACAACTATTATTTTTTCTTTTTTCGACGCTTAGTTTCGCCGATTATATCTCCAACATAAAATTTATTCAAGTATTTTTTAACTTTTGGAGTTAATGTTAACATCAGAGTTGTCCTTACTGTTCTGCCCCTAAAGGGTCGGTCATAATATACTTCATAGCACATAAAATGTCGAAATGAACTTGAATCCCAAAATCCATATTTAATTATTGAAGCAACATAAAACCACGGCAAACGCCATTTATAACCCCAAAAATGAAGTAAATATACTTCCTGTTTTGTAAATACATAAAAAACCGCATCTACAAACAGCGCGATAATAAAAGCAACCAAAGCAATAACCAATATCCACGATATTGTATGTTCTGTTAGTAGCAGATGAATATTACCCCATAACGCAAATCCAAACCCAAGCAACCATAAAATGTATCTCGGATTAAAAGCATAGTATTTTTTGCTATCGTTTTGATTGCTTTTTACTTTTTTATTTTTATTACTCATAGAAATTACATCTTTCCACATTAAAGTTTTTATTATATATTATTTTTGCAAAACTATACAAATCTATTATAACACCATTTTAAAAATAAGTAAATGAAAAATAGTGATTTTGTAGTGTACGGCTTAATTTTTTGCAATAAAAATGACCTAAATTCGCGTTACGCGAATTTAGGTCACAAAAATCCCTTTTAATTAGATTTTAATGCAACGGATAATCTTCAGGGAAGAAGGTGAACATTAAAAGATGCTCCGCATCGGCATCGTTAACGTTTCCGTCACCGTTAAAGTCACAGGTTTGTTCTACGGGGTAATCCTCGGGGAAAAAGGTGTGCATTAAAAGATACTCTGCATCGGCATCGGTTACACCTTCTACGCCGTCAACGTCACCTAAAATATAATACCACTTAGCAGAATCAAGGGCAGAGTTATTTGAACCAACCGAAATTTTTGCTTTAGCTTCTTTGCTTCCGAGATAATATACACTTGTAAGCTTAGGACATTCTTCAAATGCATAGTCACCTATACTAGTTACGCTACTGGGTATGGTTACACTTTCAAGGCCTTCACAATAAGCAAATACAGCAAAATCTATGCTTGTTACACCATTGGGGATGGTTATGTTTGTGAACTTATGGCAATCTACAAACGCACGAATACCAATACTTGTTACACTGCTTGGTATGGTTATATTATTAAGGCTAACGCAATTATTAAATGCAGAAGGCCCTATACTTGTTATACCATCTGGGATGTTTACGTTTTCAAGGCTTTTGCAATTAAAAAACATATTGCCACTTATACTTGTTAGAGTATTTGGCAACTTTACGTTTTTAAGGCTTTTACAACTAGAAAACATGCCCTCGCCCATACTTGTTATACCATCTGGGATAATTACGTTTTCAAGGTTATCGCAACTTGAAAATACACCACCCCCTATACTTGTTACGCTACTAGGGATAATTATGTTTTTAAGGCTAGTGCAATATTCAAACGCATAATCCCCTATAATTGTTACGCTATTGCCAAGGCTCACGTTTTCAAGGCTAGTACAATACATAAATGCATACCAACCTATAATTTTTACGCTATCGCTAAGACTCACGCTTTCAAGGCTAGTACAACGATAAAATGCATAGTTGCCTATTCTAGTTACGCCATTTTCTATAACAACTTCTGTTATATTTATTCCCCAAGGTGCTTTGTTCGAATCGGTATAATCCCTCATTACACCATTACCGCTAATGGTAAGCACTGTTCCATCAAGCGACCAAGTGCATTCACCTGTTGTTCCGCTTGTTTCCGCGCTTGCTTTAAATTCAAATGCGCCAAGCGGCATGGCGGTTATAATTAAAACTGCAACTAAAAGAATAGAAAGTAATTTTTTCATTAAATCTCCTCCACTTAAAAAAGGTTGCCCTTAGTTTAATATTCAATTGGTTTGGCAATATTAGTATACCACTTTGTTTATCAAATTGTAATAGAAATTACCTGAACTCGCAATGCGCGAATTAAGGTCGGTAATTTATTATATGGACTTATATTTATTTTGCGGTGAAAAATTCTACCTCTTCGCCTGCGGCGCCGATGCAAAAGCCAACTCGGATAGGGTAAACGGGGTCGGATGGAATATCAACATCCTTTGGCTCTACGGTGATTTCATAGCCTGCGGCACGCACCGCTTCAATACAGTCATCAACGCTTTCTACGCTGAATGCTATATGGCGAAGGGGTCCGAGCTGTGGTTCACATTCGGCATTTGAAAAAAGCTCTAAAATTCCGTTGCCTGTATCTAACATTGCGCAGAGTGCGCCGCCCTTTTCCCAGCGTCTTATAATAGGAAGCCCTAAAATTTCGTTATAAAAACGTATAGTTTCATTAAATTTATCTACACCGTTTGCCTTGATGGCAACATGATGAATTCCATTTATTTTTACCATAAAAATTGCTCCTTTTTCAGTTTGATTACAAAATTATAGTACCATACCAATAGGTATATGTCAACGAAAATAAGCCTAAACAAACAAGAAAACCGCCCTTAAGGGAGTTTCCTTAAAGGCGGATTTTTAAGCTTAATTATTCAGCAGCCTCTTCTGCGGGAGCTTCTACTGCTTCTTCTGTTGCGGGAGCAGCTTCTTCAGCTACCTCTTCCTTAGCGGGCTCTAAGAGAGCGCGGATAGAAAGGCTTACGCGTTTTTTCTCTTCATCAACGCCGATGATCTTAACATCAACTTCTTGACCGATTTTAAGCTCATCTTGTGGCTTTTCAATTCTGCGGTCTGCAATTTGAGAAATGTGGATAAGACCATCAACACCGGGAATGATGCGAGCGAATGCGCCGTATGCAGTCATGCTAACGATGGTTGCTTTAACAACTTCTTTGTCTGCATAATCACGGGTAAAGATCAACCAAGGATTTTCATCAGGCTTTTTGTGACCTAAAGAAATTTTCTTTTTCTCAGTATCAATATCCTTAACGTATACTTCTAAAGTATCGCCAACGGATACAACCTCGGCAGGATTTTTAATTCTCTGCCAAGAAAGCTCAGAGATGTGAACCATACCGTCAACACCGCCAAGATCTACGAATGCGCCGTAGCCTGTGAGTGACTTAACAACACCCTTGAATACATCGCCAACTGCAATGTTTTCCCAGAATTTTGCTTCGATTTCTTTTCTCTGCTCTTGGAGAATTGCGCGAACAGAACCGATTACGCGGCGGCGACGACCGATTTCTAAAACCTTGAAAGAAACGGTTGTGCCCTTTAAGGGTTCTAAATCTGCGCCACGGGTAAGGGTTGCCTGAGAAGCGGGGATAAACACCTTAAAGCCTAAAGCGTTTACGATCATACCGCCCTTAATAATTTCGGTAACTTTACCTTCTAAGACAGTGCCGTTTTCACAAGCCTCAACGATTTTATCCCAATTGGCAATGTTATCATAACGGCGTTTGGAAAGCATAATGGTGCCTTCCTGATCATTAGTTTTCATAACGATAAGGTCAAGCTCATCGCCTACCTTAACAACTTCGTTAAGCTTAACAGAAGTATCGTAAGAGAACTCTTCTGCCTTAACGTAGCCTGTTTGCTTACGGCCGATATCTACCTGAATTTCAGTAGGTCCTACCGCAAGAACAACACCATGCACTTTCTGATCTGTATTTAAACTGCTGAGCGAAAGTTCAAGTGCCTCCTCAAAGGACATATCGTCCGAAATTTCTGCACCGATATTAAGCTCATCAGTGGTTTTGATTGTTTCTGTCATAACTGAAATGACCTCCTTTATAATACCCGCAGGTGTTGATGCACCTGCTACAACTCCTATACTTTCTGCTCCGATAAGCTGTTCCCTTTTAACCTCATCCGCCGTTTCTATGAGATATGTAGCGTTACAATTTTCACTGCATATTGAAAACAGCTTATTTGTGTTGGAGCTGTGACGCCCACCTACCACAAACATTACATCGGATATTTTAGAAAGTTCAGACGCTTCGGTCTGCCTTTTAGAAGTAGCATTACATATTGTATCAAAAATTATTGCATTTGTACATACCTTTTTTAAAATTTTTTCAGATTTTTCCCAAATTTCTTTATGAAAAGTAGTTTGAGAGACCACAGAAATGCTTTTTTGACAAAATTCGGGGTGATTTTTTAGAATTTTTTCCAGTTCAGCCTCATCACCAAAGACGTATGACTCGCCCTTTACGTGACCGCGTATACCTTCAACCTCTTTATGCTTTTCGTCCCCCGCTATGAGAATTATATCACCCATAAGGGAACGCTCATTTACTATTTTATGAATTTTTGAAACGAAGGGGCAGGTTGCGTTTTCTACACGCTTTGCAAATTTTTCACAGTCTTCTTCCACCGCGGCGGTAACACCGTGGGAGCGAATTACCAAGACTTCATCACTAGCCGCTTCGTTTGGGGAGTTTATTATTCTAACACCCTTTTTCTCCAACTCCGCCACTAGCTGAGCATTGTGAATAATAGGACCTAAGGTACAAACCTTTTCGCCCAATTCTGCAAGTTTTTCTACAATATCTACCGCGCGGTTTACCCCAAAGCAAAATCCCGCGGTTTTAGCTAACGTTATTTTCAATAGTAACAATCCTTAAAAATAAAATTACATTTCGTGGAGGGCTTTTATGCTATCCATAATCTCGCCCGAAATTCTGCGAATTGAAGCGCGTTGACTTTCATCCTCGGCGGGTTCTTTATAGGGAATTAACTTACCTACCCTTACGGTAACCTTGCAAAAAAGCTTAAATCTGCCTGTTGAATATTTAAGGGAGATGGGCAAAACGTCTGCCTTGGTTTGCATTGCAATAAGTGCAACGCCCGCCTTTGCTTTGCCAAGCTCACCCGTTTTAGAGCGAGTACCTTCGGGAAAAATTCCCAAAACCCTACCACTGTTTACAATTTCACAGGCTTTATCTATAGCTTCGGTATCGCCCTTACCGCGCCTTACAGCGAAACAACCAAGAGCCTTAAAAAGCCATTTTACAACGGGAATTTTAAAAAGTTCTTCCTTTCCCATATAACAAATTTGACTTTTTACCGGCACCGCAATTGCAAACATATCTGCAATGGATACGTGGTTTGCTGCTAATATGTAGCCCTTACCCTTTGGCACGTTTTCTGCGCCGTAATGCTCTACTCGCATAAAAATGTGAATAAATGGGTAAACAATCCATCTCATTATTCTGTAAAACATATTATTCCTCCGCTAGGGTATTTACAGTTTTTAAAAGGAGCTCAAAAGACTCTTCTAAATCAAGCTCGGTGGTATCTACCAAGGCGGCGTCATCTGCCTGCTTTAAGGGTGCTATGGCTCTGTGAGAATCGTTATAATCCCTTTGCTCAATATCCTTTAAAACTTCATCAAAATCTACCTTCATACCCTTTTCGGTAAGCTCTTTATAGCGGCGCTCGGCACGTGCCACAGCAGATGCGGTTAAAAAGATTTTTACCTTGGCATCGGGCAGAACTACTGTACCAATATCTCTACCATCCATAACTACTGAATTTCTTTTTGCTAAATTTCTTTGCATATCTAATAAAAATGCGCGAACAACAGGAAGCGCAGAGCAATCTGACGCCATCATAGAAACTTCAGGAGTGCGAATAAGTCCATTTACGTTTTCATTATCAAGCATTACAACCTGTTCGCCATCGATAAAGCGAATATCAAGCTCGGTGTTTGCTAAAAGATTTTCTACTGCTGACAAATCATCGCAGCCTACGCCGTTTCTTATCATCTTAAGACCGATTGCGCGGTACAAAGCACCTGTATCAACATAGATAAAGCCTTTGTGCTTTGCCAGTCTTCTAGCTAAGGTGGATTTACCTGCACCTGCAGGGCCGTCTATTGCTACTGCTATCATATTTTTTACTCCCTTATTTTAGAAAATAGTTAATATGTGCTACATATTTTCACCAGCCAAATAGCCTGTTGAAAAGGCTATTTGAAGGTTAAAGCCGCCTGTGAATGCATCAATATCTATTATCTCACCCGCGAAGAATAATCCTCTTACAAGCTTAGACTGCATTGTTTTTGGGTCGATTTCCTTTACCGAAACGCCGCCTCTTGTAACAACCGCTTCATTAAATGAGCGAAGTGCCGTAACGGTAAGGGGCAAAGCTTTTAAGGTTTTTACTAATTTTTGGCGTTGTTCCTTGGTTAAGGAATTCACCCTTGTTTTTGGTGGAATTTCTGCCGATAAAATAATCGGCAAAATTAATTTTTTCGGTAAAAGGGCATCCAAAGAATTTGCAAGCTCTTTGTTTTTTTGCTCTTCAAAATCTCTGAGCAGACGTTTATCTAACTGCTCCTCGCTAAGTGCGGGTTTTAAATCTATAAAGGCTTTGCAGTTATCTGAAAGGGTGTCAATACTTGCGGAAGCGCTAAGCACCAATGGACCCGAAATTCCAAAATGGGTAAAAAGCATTTCGCCCTGTTCTTTAAAGCAGACCTTGCCGCCGTTTTCTATGCTAAGCGAAACGTTTTTAAGGCTAAGACCCGAAAGCTGTTCGGGGTAGCCTTCATAAACCTCCATAGGCACGAGCGAGGGGCGAAGCTCGGTTACGGTGTGACCGAGTTTTTTTGCAAATATGTAGCCATCCCCCGTAGAGCCTGTTGTGGGGTAGGATTTTCCGCCTGTGGAAATTAGCAGACTTTCACATTCAAAAACTGTTCCGTCGGTGCATTTTACCCCCGAAACGGCACCGTCTTTAGTTAAAATATCGGCTACTTCTTTATTAAGTATTTTAACGCCCGATTTTTTAGCGGTATTTACAAGCGCATCTACAATATCCACCGCTTTATCAGAAACGGGGAAAACCCTGTTTCCACGTTCTGTTTTAAGGGGCACTCCCGCTCTTTCAAAAAAGGAGATAGTATCCTCCGAGCCAAAGCGTGAAAAGGCAGAATACAAAAATCTTGCATTTCGGCAGGTGTTATTTATAAGACCGTTTAAATCGGTGTTATTTGTTACGTTGCATCTGCCCTTGCCTGTTATCATAATTTTTCTGGCGGGGCGGGGCATTTTTTCAAGCACAAGCACCTTTTTGCCGTACATAGCGGCGGTTGCGGCTGCCATTAAGCCTGCCGCGCCTGCGCCTATGACTATAATGGGATATTCCATACTTTTTCTCACTTTAACATTTTTTTAACGCTTGGATGTATTCTGATTATATAAAACAGAGCCATTTTGCCAATGCACATATCATAAAGGAAGAAGGTTATGTTTGCGGCGGCTAATAAAATAACACTACCGTATTTTCCAAGCTCACCCATATCATCAATGGGAATTCCGAAAACAAAGGTGCTTAAAAGGTAGATTGCAAATACAGCCGCATTTACCAGAATAAACTTTAAAATATACTCTAAAGCTCTGATTTTTACCTTTTCAAAAACCGCCTTTAATATGGGATAAAATCCAACAAGGCAGATGTAAAGCAGCTTTGCCTCTGTTTCACAAAAAAGAAAAACGGGCAAAAGGGAAGCAAGATATGTTGCAAAGGCGTATTTATTACCAAGCTCAATAACCACCGCCATAATAACAAGCGAAGCTATGCAGGGAATTGCATAGGTAAGATATGGAAAATAAGCCGTTATCATAATTACTGTGGCGGCGGCGGCAGAAATGCCGCAAAACGTAATATTTTTTGTTTTCATATCAGCAACAACGAATAAGGTCGCCGCCCATACATTCGCAACAGCAATCGGCACAAATCAGGGTTTGACAAACGTCACAGCCCGAACATTCTCCGCCCATATTAGAACCGGAGCGGTAGGGGTTAGAATGAGGATTTGCATAGGGATTGCGACTGCGCTGAAGTCTTGCAAATGCCTCACGGTATTCAGGATTTGAGGGGTCCATTCTGGTTGCGGTGGCGTAGCTTGTATAAGCTCTGTCAATATGACCGCGACGGTAAGAAACGGTACCGTTTAAAAAGTACCACTCAGCATCACGATTTTCCATTGGAATACCATCCAAAAGCTCCTGAGCCTCTTCAATTCTGCCCGAAGTGATATATGAGCGAATATCGGCAAACTTACTGCTTGAATTATTGTAATTGCCGCTATAATTTTTATCGCCATGACGTCTGCGGCGGCTATTCATAATGCTATCGTACGCTTCGTTTATCTCCTGCATTTTTTCCTTTGCAAGGTCGGACAAGGGATTATCGGCATATCTATCGGGGTGATACTTTCTTGCAAGCTCACGATAAGCCTCTTTTACCTGTTCATCAGTAGCGTTTTTCTCAATGCCAAGCACTGCATATGGATCTCTCATTTTACCTTCTCCTTAAAAATTACGGCGTTTTGACTTTCTTCCAAACCAACGTAAATTATATTTCCTAAAATGTTTTTAAATCTCTCTATATTTAAAAGTTCAAAGGCATTCTCCGCCTCGCCAATGCACATATTAAGCGATGGCAATACTCTTTGCTTTAAAAATTCGTTTATGTTATTTTCTTTAAGCTCTGACTTAAAGGGATTGTAGCGGTTTTTCTTTATATCTTTTTCTAAATCTGCCGTAGCATCTAAAATATAAATCCATCTACCAATAACATACCCAAGCCGCTCTAAAGCCCTTGTTTCGCCATCAGGCGAGCAGAGAGCAAAAAGCGATGACAGCATTTTTGCGGTTGGCTCGGCGGCAATATCAATATCGGTTTCGTTTCTGCTTTCTAAATCATTTTGCGCCTTTAAATAATCCTTAAAAATCATATCAAGTTCAGGATATTTTGCGGCGGCTTTTTTATAGCCTGATTTAGAAAAAAGCCTTAAAGCCCTATAGCCTATTCCCTTTAAAAAGCCTTCGTCTGCAATATTATCGTTAAGCTTTGAATAAAGCATTATCTCAGCGGCGGCGGTTGGCATTTCAGGGAGCTCGCCCACACACAAGAAATTGCATTTTTTAAGGGGATTACAAACGCACCTTTTACGCTCGGTAGGGGCACAGCCACCCCTAAGCGACATATGAAGAAGCGACAGAAAGGTAAAATCATAGCTCAGCGAAAACCTTGAAACCAAGCCGTACTTTTTACCTAAATCACGACAAAGCGAGCAATAAACCGCTTTGTAAAATTCAAATTCTTTAATTCTAAGCTCGGGCTTGTACGCCTTTACATAGCCAAACACGGCTTATCACCCCCTTTTAATAATTTTAGTTTACAATAGTAGGGCCGCCAATAGTTTAATAATGTGTTAATTATTAAGAATTTTTTTAAGAAAACGACCTGTGTGAGATTTTTCACAGGCGGCAACCTCTTCGGGAGTACCTTCACAGACAACCTCGCCACCCTTATCGCCGCCTTCGGGACCTAAATCTATAATATAATCGGCGGTTTTAATAACATCTAAATTATGCTCTATAACAAGCACGGTGTTGCCTGTTTCTACAAGATGCTGTAAAACTTCTAAAAGCTTGTGAACATCGGCAGTGTGAAGACCTGTGGTTGGCTCATCTAAAATATAAATTGTTTGACCTGTAGCTCTTCTTGCGAGTTCGGTAGCAAGTTTTACACGCTGAGCCTCACCACCCGAAAGAGTGGTTGCAGGTTGACCGATTTTAACGTAACCTAATCCAACGTCACAAAGTGTTTTTAGCTTACGGTGAATTTTTGGTATGCTTTCAAAGAATTTTGTAGCTTCTTCGGCAGTCATTTCCAAAACGTCGTAAATATTTTTGCCCTTATACCTTACCTCCAAGGTTTCACGGTTATAGCGTGTGCCGCCGCATACTTCACAAGGCACGTAAACATCGGGCAGAAAATGCATTTCGATTTTTAAAATACCGTCACCCTGACAGGCTTCACAACGACCTCCCTTAACGTTAAAGGAAAATCTACCGGCATTATATCCCTTTGCTTTTGAATCCTTGGTTGAAGCAAAAAGCTCTCTGATATCATTAAAAACGCCTGTGTAGGTGGCAGGGTTTGAACGGGGTGTTCTGCCTATTGGGGATTGGTCAATATCTATTACCTTATCTAAAAGCTCAATTCCCTCGATTTTTTTGTGCTTACCCGCAATTCTGCGAGCGCCCATAAGCTCGGCTTCAAGCTTTTTATAGATTATGGAATTAACAAGCGAAGATTTACCCGAGCCCGAAACACCCGTAACCGCAACAAAGCAACCAAGCGGAATTTTTATATTTACATTTTTAAGATTGTTTTCGGCGGCGCCTATTACCTTTAGGTAGCCTTTTTTATGCTCACGTCTGATTTTTGGTACTGGGATTTTTCTTCTTCCTGAAAGGTACTCGCCCGTTATGGAATTTTTGCACTCCATAATCTCTTTCGGGGTGCCTGCGGCAACAATTTCACCGCCGTGTACGCCCGCACCGGGACCAATATCCACAATATAATCCGATTCAAGCATTGTTTCTTCATCGTGCTCCACCACGATTAAGGTATTACCCAAATCTCGAAGCTTCTTAAGGGTGGCAAGTAGCTTTTCGTTATCACGCTGATGAAGACCTATACTGGGCTCATCTAAAATATAAAGCACACCCATAAGCGAGGAGCCAATTTGAGTAGCCAAGCGAATTCTTTGGCTTTCACCGCCCGAAAGGGAGCCTGCGGCACGTGAAAGATTAAGGTATGAAAGACCTACGCTTTTAAGGAAGTTAAGACGGTTTTTTATCTCCTTACAAACAGGACGGGCTATTACCTCATCACGCTTTGAAAACTCTATTTTTTCAAAGAAATCTAAAGCATCATCTACCGACATTTTGCAGACATCATCTATATTCTTTTCGCCTACCGTAACAGCAAGTGCTTCGGGGCGAAGTCTTTTTCCTTTACAATCGGGGCAGTTGCACTCGCTCATAACCATTTCAATTTCGGCGCGCATCCAGTCACTTGAAGTTTCTTTATATCTGCGCTCAAGATTATTAACAACGCCTTCAAACTGCGAAAGATACTCTCCCCCCGCCCACTCATTATTGCGGGTAAATTTGATTTTTTCCTTTGTGCCGTAAAGAATAACCTTTTTTGCCTTTTCGGGGATTTTTTTAAAGGGGGTGTTTATATCAAAACCAAAATGCTCGGCAATACCTTTATAGTACATAGCAGCTATGGTTTCGCCATCGCCGCCTTTAAAGGGGTGAATTCCCCAACCGCTAGCCTTAATAGCATATTCCATAAGAGATTTTGAATCATCGGGAATGAGCAAATCTACGTCTACCCTTTTAAAATACCCAAGACCCGTACAGGTAGGACAGGCACCAAAAGGATTATTAAAAGAGAACATTCTTGGGCTTAAATCGGGTATGCTGATGCCGTGGTCGGGACAGGCGTAGTTTTGTGAGAATAAAAGCTCCTCTCCGCCCACTACATCTACCACTATAAGTCCGTTTGTAAGACTGCTTGCGGTTTCTATGCTATCTGCAAGTCGGCCTCTGATTTCCTCCTTAATAACAAGGCGGTCAACCACTATTTCAATGGTGTGTTTAATATTTTTATCTAAAGAAATTTCTTCCGAAAGGTCGTACATACTGCCATCAATACGCACGCGAACATAGCCCGAACGCTTGGCTTTTTCAAGCTCCTTTGCATATTCGCCCTTTTTGCCACGCGCTATTGGAGCCATTATTTGAATTCTTGTACCGCTTTCAAGCTCTAAAATTTTATCTACTATGCTATCGACCGTTTGACCGTGAATTTCTCTGCCGCAAATCGGACAGTGCGGTGTGCCGACTCTTGCAAAAAGAAGTCGCAAATAATCGTAAATTTCGGTAACGGTACCAACGGTAGAGCGAGGATTTTTAGAGGTTGTTTTTTGGTCGATGGAAATGGCGGGCGAAAGGCCCTCAATGCTTTCTACATTAGGCTTTTCCATTTGACCCAAAAACATTCTGGCATAGGAAGAAAGGGACTCCATATATCTTCTTTGACCTTCGGAATAGATTGTATCAAAGGCAAGCGAAGACTTTCCCGAGCCTGAAAGACCTGTAAAAACAACAAGCTTATCACGCGGGATTTCTATATTAACATTTTTTAAATTATGCTCTTTTGCACCCTTTATTACAATAGACTCCCTTGCCATAATTTACTCCTTAACTTCTTTGTTTTTAATATGTGATTTTTTATACCTTTTATAAAAACATTATTACATTTTATTTTACCAAAAACTGATTTTATTGTCAAGATTAGCAGGTGTTTAACATTGCCAAATTAACCCGTAATGCCCAATTAAATTTTAATATACGAAATTGCGGCTTAAGTTTTATAAAAGCAATCGCCGCTTTGGCTACGGGGGGAGAGAAAACAAACAAAATATTGTATTATTTTATAAAAACGGAGGTAATACAATATGTGTAAAAATTACGGATATATAAGGGTTTCCAGCACCGACCAAAATGAAGACAGACAGCTTATTGCAATGAAAGAAAAAGCCGTACCAAAAGCAAATTTATATATTGACAAGCAGTCGGGTAAGGATTTTGAGCGTCCGCAGTATAAAAAAATGGTTAAAAAATTAAGGGCGGGAGATTTGCTTTACATACTCAGCATAGATAGATTGGGGCGTAATTATGAGGATATTCAAAAACAGTGGCGGATTTTAACAAAGGATATTGGTGTTGATATTTGCGTAATAGATATGCCCCTTTTAGATACCCGAAACGGCAAGGATTTAATGGGTACCTTTATTGCAGATTTGGTGCTGCAAATACTTTCTTTTGTAGCGCAAAGTGAAAGAGAAAACATAAAAAAGCGACAAGCTGAGGGCATTGCCGCTGCAAAAGCAAGGGGTGTGAAATTTGGCAGACCCGAAAAAATGCTTCCCAAAGATTTTGCAAAAATAGTTAAAAAATGGGAACAAAAAAGACTCCCCTTTTCGGAAGCCTTAAAGCTATGCAATGTAAGTGAATCAACCTTTTACCGCAGACTAAGAGAGTATAGAATAAAACACCTTGATGAATTGTAGAAAAAGGTTTGTGCAAATCGAAGGTTTTTTCGTAGGGAACGACCTCAAGTGTCGTTCCGCAAAAATCATCGCAAATTTGCGGTTTTACGGCCGTCCCCGGACGGGGAAGGTGGGTTTTGTGCGGCGAATAGCCGTGCAAAAGTCGGAAGGGGAGATTGTTTGTATTTTATGCGGAACAACACATAGGTTGTTCCCTACAATATCATTACAAATTTGTGCGATAAACTCCAATTTATAGGTATAACTATAAATAAAAACAGCTACCAAAAGGTGTACTTTTTGATAGCTGTTTTCGTGTGTCTAATTTTAGCACATATTCCCTTAAATTGCAATACTTTATACATAATTTGTAATGTTTTATTAGGAATATTTACCATATGATTTTCAAACAACCACTTTTATCAAAAAGTACACCTTTTGATAAAAGTATCTAACAAATTACGTAAGGAGAGTTTTGTGAATGAAAAAAATACTTTCAATTCTTTTAGCTGCGGTTTTAATTGTAACCGCCATGCCGCTAGGCGCTTTTGAATTTAAAGCAAGTGCAGCAACTGAAGGTTATTATACCTATACAGTATCAAACGGCGAAGCAACCATTACAGATGTTAGTACGTCAATTAGCGGTGCTGTAACTATTCCCTCCACCTTAGGCGGTTATCCCGTAACCGGTATAGGTGATTATGCATTTTATCGTTGCGAAAACCTTACAAGTATAACCATCCCAAATAGCGTAACAAGTATAGGTGATATGGCATTTTATCATTGCAGAAGCCTTATAAGCGTGAGCCTTGGTGATAGTGTAGCAAGTATTGGTGAAATGGCATTTTGTGATTGCTCTAGCCTTACAAGCGTGACCCTTGGTGATAGTGTAACAAGTATAGGTAATTATGCATTTTATAATTGCTCTAGCCTTACAAGCGTAAGCCTTGGTGATAGTGTAACAAGTATAGGCGAATATGCATTTGGGGGTTGCGATAGCCTTGCAAGCGTGAGCCTTGGCAATAGCGTAACAAGTATAGGTGATAGTGCATTTTCTCTTTGCGAAAACCTTACAAGTATAACCATACCTGATAGCGTAACAAGCATAGGCGAATATGCATTTGAATATTGCGATAGCCTTGCAAGCGTGAACCTTGGCAATAGCGTAACAAGTATAGGCGATGAAGCATTTTATGGTTGCTATAGCCTCACAAGCGTGAGCCTTGGCAATAGCGTAACAAGTATAGGTGATAGTGCATTTTCTCTTTGCGAAAACCTTACAAGTATAACCATACCTGATAGCGTAACAAGCATAGGCGAATATGCATTTGAATATTGCGATAGTCTTGAAAACATAACTATCGGCGATAGTGTAACCAGTATAGGTAAATGGGCATTTTATGGTTGCGATAGCCTAAAAACCGTATATTACCGTGGAAAGGTAGAAGATAAGACAAAAATTACAATCGGTCCATACAATTCTGACCTTACTAACGCCGCTTGGTATTATAACAGTTGTATTGGTAGGGCTGAGCATACGTACACTGGTATTTGTGATGCAGATTGTAACGGATGTGGCAATACTCGTACCGCACCTGATCACGTATATGATAACGATTGCGATGATAGCTGTAACGGATGTGATGCGGTTCGCACAATAACTCACGTCTATACAAATGATTACGATGTAACTTGTAATCTTTGTGAAAAAACCAGAACAATTACTGGAACAACTGGTTACTGCACTTGGACTCTTGATGGCACAGTTTTAACCATAAGTGGTAATGGTGCTATGGAAGATTTCTCCCACATTAGTAGTTTTCTGAATTTAGAAATAACAGAAGTTATTATTGAAAATGGTGTAACAAACATTGGCAATTATGCATTTTGTTATTGCAATAACCTTGAAAGCATAACTATCGGCAATAGCGTAACAAGTATAGGTGACGGGGCATTTGAAGATTGCAATAGTCTAACCAGCATCACCATCGGGGATAGCGTAACAAGTATAGGTGACGGGGCATTTGAAGATTGCAATAGTCTAACCAGCATCACCATCGGGGATAGCGTAACAAGAATAGGTTCTTATGCATTTTATTCTTGCGATAGCCTTGAAAGCATAACCATACCCGATAGCGTAACAAGTATAGGTTCTTATGCATTTTATGATTGCTATAGCCTTACAAGCGTGAGCCTTGGCAATAGTGTAACAAGTATAGGTTCTTATGCATTTTATAATTGCGATAGCCTTACAAGCATAGTCATACCCAATAGTGTAACAAGTATAGGCGAATATGCATTTATTTATTGTAATAGTCTCAAAAGCGTAACTATAGGAGATAACGTAATTAGTATAGATAAATTTGCATTTTGGGGTTGCGATAGCCTAACAAGCATAACCATCCCAAATAGTGTAACAAGTATAAGCAATTCTACATTTTCGCACTGCAAAAGCCTTACAAGTATAACTATCCCAGATAGTGTAACAAGCATAGGTATGTATGCATTTGCAGATTGTTATAGTCTAACAACCGTATATTACCGTGGAAGTGAAGATGATAAGGAAAAAATTTCTATAGATTCTAGTAATTCCTATCTTACCAACGCTACATGGTATTATAACAGTTGCGTTGGTAGTGCAAATCATACTTATGATAACGCTTGTGATGCTGATTGTAATGTATGCGGTTTTGTTCGCAAAGTAGAACACACCTTCACAAACGAGTGTGATGGTGAATGTGATATTTGTTACGAAACACGTAAAGCACCTCACAAATACGATAGCGTATGCGACCCAGAATGTAATTTATGCGGTAAAAAGCGTTCCGTTCCCGAACACACCTACGGTGACGATAAGGTTTGTGACGTGTGCGGTCACAAAAACTTCGTTTTAGGCGATATTAACGGCACAGGCGAAGTAGGGCTTGACGATGTTACTGTTTTATCTAAATATTTAGCAGGATGGAACGTAGATGTTAACGAAGACGCTTTAGACGTTAGCGGTGATGGAGTTGTAAATCTTTTTGATTTAGTTCGCTTGTCGCAGTACATTGCCGGTTGGGACGTTACACTTCACTAAAAATATTATTAAATAAAAATCCTTTTTAAACTAAAACCCAAGACTAAAATTTAGTCTTGGGTTTTGGCATATTATACAGCATTTTAAACCTTAAAATTTTAAACGTTGGGTGTTTAAAAACGGCTTTTTCTCTTCTTTGTTCGGGGCGGCATAAAAAACGACCCGTAAAAACGGGTCGCATTAAACTTCAAAAATTATTCCTCGGGCATTTCCCAGTTGTGCCAGATATCCTGAACGTCATCATTTTCTTCAAGAATATCAATAAGCTTTTCCATTTTAACCACGTCATCGGGATTGGTGAGAGTGGTGGTTGTGGAAGGCACATAGGCAACCTCGGCAGAAAGGAAGCTATAGCCTGCGGCTTCTAAAGCATCACGAACTACACCTAAATCGTTAGGAGCAGTGGTGATTTCATAAACACCGTCTTCGGCATTAAAATCTTCTGCGCCTGCTTCTAAAGCGGCTTCCATAACGGTATCCTCGTCAAGACCCTCGGCATCAATAGTGATAACGCCTTGGCGATTAAACATAAAGGTAACCGAGCCGGGCTGACCCATATTGCCGCCAAATTTATCGAAATAGTGGCGAAGGTCACCTGCTGTACGGTTTCTGTTATCGGTAAGAGCCTGAACGATTACGGCTACACCGCAAGGACCGTAGCCCTCATAAACGATATCCTCATAGTTGTTGCCGCCCGTTTCGCCTGCGGCTTTTTTAATAATACGGTCGATATTATCGTTGGGAACGTTTGCCGCCTTTGCCTTTGCGATAACATCCTTAAGCTTGCTGTTTACGTTGGGGTCGGGTCCGCCGTTTTTAACAACTACTGCAAGCTCTCTACCTATTTTGGTGAAAACCTTTGCGCGCTGTTGGTCGGTCTTTTCTTTTTTGCGTTTAATTGTGCTCCATTTGGAATGTCCTGACATAAATTTATCTTTCCTTTCGGTTATTTTGTATTGCTTTTAACTATACGGGCAATAAATTCAAGCGCTTCCCTTTTAGATTGGTCGGCATCTTCGTTTTTTTCAAATGTGGTACCGTCAATTTTACGGCAACAGATGGATAAATCCTCGGGCCATCTGAGATTTAGTTCTGCCTTAACCTCTGCCTTAGGTTTTTGAATTATATGGGTATTTCCTACGCAAAAGCCCTTGCCGTCATTATCAGGAAGCCCTAAATTATCAATAAATTGGGTTTCTTCATTAAGCGAATTAATCCATTTTAAACAACTTTTATCGGTTAAAAACAGCATTGCTTCAGGGTCGCCCATTAAAAGCACTTGAAGCTTTTGCTGCTTACCATAGGCGGTTTGAAAATCGGACTGGTTGCTATCCATAGTGCAGTCAACAAGCAAAACGTTAACCTCACCGTCGCCGTTTAAATCCTCACCGTACTGTTTAAGCTCCTTTTGCACTGCATCAAGCTGAATACTGGAAAGGGTCATAGAACGGGTTGCAACGATTATTTTATAATCATAATTGGTTTTTGTGGCGCACTGCGCAATAGAAACCGCAAGTGTTACAATAGCAAGCAAAAACACTATGCTATGGTATTTATAATGATACCAAAAATTCTGAAGCTTGGCTTTAAAGCCTTTTGGTCTTACCAAATTTTCGCCTGCCATAATCCCCCTCCTTAAAATAGTTTACAAGATATTATATCACTTAAATATGAACACTTCAAGTATTTTTATTATTATTTGAAAATACGTCTGCAACCTCACTGATGGTAATGTAGGCTGATGGGTCAATTTCGTGAACAAGATCTTTCATTCTTATAACCTGATACCTATTAACAACAAAATATATCATTGATTTATCGCGATTTGAATAACCGCCCTTTGCTTCAAGGTGGGTCATTCCGCTACCAAATGTCTCGCTTAAGGCTTTGCAAACCTCTTCTGCCTTTTCGGTTATGATTATAGCGCATTTTGCTCTGTCAATGCCCTCTACAATGAAGTCGATTGTTTTAAGCGCGGCGGCATAGGTAACAATTGAATATAACGGTAATATCCAGCTTTTAAGCACAAATCCGCAAATAACGTATAGCAAAATATTATAGATCATTACAAAGGTGCCAACCGTAATACCAAGCTTTTTTGCAAAAATAACCGCCATAACCTCAATTCCATCCATAGCGCCGCCATAACGGATTGCAAGTCCGCTGCCTATTCCCGAAATAACACCGCCAAAAAGCGCGCAAAGCAAAAGGTCAGTTCCCGCAAGAGGGGATGCTATGCTAACATCAATCGGGAAAACATCGGTTATTAGCCAGGCAAAAACAGAATAGATTGATACGGTGTAAATAGCATAGACAGTAAAAAGCCAACCCTGCTTTTTAAGACCGAACAAAAAAAGCGGAATATTTAATACTAAAAGAAAAACCGAAAGGGTTAAATATTCGGGGGTTATCTGCTCCAATAACATTGAAGTTCCCGAAATACCGCTATCGTAAAGCTTTACAGGTGTTAAGAAAATTGTAATGCCCACTGCATTTACAATACCCGCTATTGTAAGCATAATAAGATTAAAAACGCGAACTCTTTTTAAGGATTTTATCACATTATTTTCCTCACTTGTATTTTATCATCTTAATTATAACATATGTGCGACTGTTTTTCCACTTTCATTTTAAACAAGTAAAAAATGTTTTTGTATTATATTTTTATATTTTTATTATATAATCTTGATATATTGATATGTGGTGTGTTATAATGAAAATAATTATGGGTAACTTCAAATTTAAAATTCACATTCTAAATTCTTAAAAAAGGAATAATGCGAGATGAAAATAATTATTGTAGGCGGCGGAAAAACAGGCGCAAGCCTTACCGCTTCCCTTACAGCCGAAGACCACGACGTTACCGTTGTGGATTATAATGCAAACCGTTTAAGCGAAATATGTAATCAAAATGACATTATGGGTATTAACGGTGATGGTATGAATTACAGCTCGCTTTTAGAGGCAGGGCTGGAGGATGCTGACGTTTTAATTGCAACAACAGGCTCCGATGAGCAAAATTTACTTTGTTCTCTTTTTGCTAAGCGAAAGTCTGATTGCTCTACAATTGCGCGTGTTCGCAATCCTATGTACTTAACAGAGCTTAATTTTATTAGGCAACAAATCGGGATTTCGCTGATTATAAATCCCGAGCTTGCGGCTGCTACCGAAATTGCAAGAGTTATTCGATTACCATCCGCTATTGACGTTAACCCCTTTGCAAAGGGCAAGGTTGAGCTTTTAACCTTTAAAATCACTCCTGACTCATTGCTTAACGGCAAAAATCTTATTTACGTTCGTAATAAAATAGAAAATGAAGTTCTTTTCTGCTCTATTGAGCGTGATGGAGAGTTTTTCATACCTTCCGGTAACTTTGAGCTTAAGGCGGGCGACAAGGCATCAATCATAACTCCTTTAAAGAAGGAATTATCCTTTTTTAAAAAAATCGGCATAGGCCCTCGCAGAATAAAAAATGTTTTGATTGCAGGCGGCGGAGCTATTGCTTATTATCTTGCGCGGCAGTTAATAGAAGCAGGCATTAACGTTAAAATAATTGAAAAAGATGAAGCAAGAGCCAACGAGCTTGCCGAAAGATTACCCTCTGCACTTGTTATTTGCGGTGATGCTTCAGACAAAAATCTTCTTAACGAAGAAGGGCTTGCAAGCGTTGGTGCGTTTGTAACCCTTACGGGTATAGATGAAGAAAACGTTTTGCTTTCACTTTACGCTAAAGAAGTTACAAACGCCAAGGTTATTACAAAAATAGACCGCAACTCCTTTAACGAGCTTATAGGAAAGCTTGATTTAGATACCGTTATTTACCCTTCCGCTATTACAACCGAGCTTATTTTACAGTATGTTAGAACTAAACAAAATGCTATGGGTAACAACGTAGAAAATCTTTATAAGCTGGTTGAGGACAAGGTTGAAGCCTTAGAATTTAAAATAGGAGAAAACGCCCCAATTGTAGATATCCCATTACAAAAAATGAATCTTAAGGACAATCTTATTATCTGCGGAATTTTACACGAAGGTAAATTTATTATCCCCAACGGCGAAAGCACCGTTTCTGTGGGAGACAGAATAATTGTTGTTACCAGTCAGAAAAAGCTTAACGATGTAGGAGATATACTAAAGTAATTATGAATTTTTCTATTATTGTTTACATTATTGGCTATGTTCTTAAAATTGAAGGCTTTTTAATGCTTGTGCCAACCTTTGTGGGCCTTTATTATGGTGAAACCGAATATCTTTCGTTTTTAGCGGTAGCCGTTGGAATAATGGTGCTAGGCCACTTGCTCTCCTTTAAAAAGCCTAAAAATCAGGTTTTTTACGCCAAGGAAGCCTTTGTTTCGGTTCCGCTTAGTTGGCTTGTGGTGAGTCTTTTTGGCGCACTGCCGTTTGTTATAAGCGGAGATATTCCGAATTTTATAAACGCCTTTTTTGAAATGGTTTCGGGCTTTACCACAACGGGTTCCAGCATTTTGACTAATGTTGAAGCTCTCTCCCACGCTTCACTTTTCTGGCGTAGCTTTTCGCACTGGATAGGCGGTATGGGAATACTTGTTTTTATTCTTTCGGTACTGCCCCTTACAAGCGGCGCTACAATACATCTTATGCGTGCAGAAAGCCCCGGTCCGCAGGTTGACAAGGTTGTTCCTAAAATTAAAGACACTTCTATCATGCTTTACATTATTTATACTGCAATGACCGCCTTGGAAATTATACTTCTTATAATAGGTAACATACCTACTTTTGATGCGGTTACGCTTTCTTTAGGTACTGCGGGAACGGGCGGCTTTGCTGTAAGGAACTCAGGAATTGCAGAGTATTCGCCCTACGTTCAGTATGTTATAGCCATATTTATGATACTTTTTGGTGTTAATTTTAACGTATACGTTTTACTTATAAGAAAGCATTTAAAGCAAGCATTAAGGATGGAAGAAGCACGTTGGTATGTTATTATAATTATTCTTGCGGTAGCGCTTGTAACGGTGAACACAAAGTACCTATTCCCCACCTTAGAACAAGCCTTCAGGCACGCGCTTTTCCAGGTTAGCTCAATCATAACCACAACTGGATTTTCCACATATGATTTTAGTGTCTACTACCCCGTATTTTCGCAAACTATACTCGTTTTGCTTATGTTTTGCGGTGCCTGTGCAGGAAGCACGGGCGGCGGTATTAAGGTTTCAAGAATAGCTGTAATGGTTAAAACTATTAAAGATGAGCTTTCTAAAATTATTCATCCGCGCGCCGTTAAAAAGGTACGCTTAGAAAACAAGGTGATAAGCTCAAGCGTTGTTAATTCAATTTTCACCTTCCTTATGGGCTATTTTGCAATATTTATTGTGTCGCTGCTAATTGTTTCGTTGGATAATTTTGATTTTGCAACCAATTTTTCTGCAACTGCTGCAACAATTAACAACATAGGCCCCGGTATAAGTCTGGTTGGACCATATGAAAATTTCTCGCAGTTTTCTGACCTTTCTAAGCTTGTTTTCTGCTTTAATATGATAGCAGGTCGTTTAGAAATACTACCTATGCTTGTTTTAATAAACCCTAAAACCTGGAGCCTTTCCTTTAAATTCAAACAAAAAAGACAAACAAAAAAGTCTGTGTAGAAATTATAAACCGCCCCAATTTGTGCTGTCCGCACAAATTGGGGCGGTTTATGGGTCAAGCCTTTTTCGTTTTTTAGTTTAATTTTTTTAAAAAGGTTTACTTTTAAATTTTGTATGTTATAATAAACCTAACATAAAAAGCAAAGGGTGAGCTTTATGAAGCAAATCAACTATACTAAATCTATTCCCGTCAAAAAACAATATGATATAATCGTTTGCGGTGGCGGTGTTGCAGGTGTTGCTGCGGCAGTTAGTGCTGCAAAAAACGGATTTTCTACCCTTCTTTTAGAAAAAAGCAACATTCTTGGTGGTCTTGGTACTTTAGGACTTATAAATTTATTTGTTCCCATGTGCAATGGTCGCGGAAAACAGATAATTTTTGGTCTTGCAGAAAAATGGCTTCGTTTAAGCGCTACTCTTGGTTGGGACACCATTCCCGATGAATGGAAAGACGGCGAACCAAAAGAGCCAACAAGCGTTAGATATACACAGCGCTACTCACCTTCAATTTTTGCTTACCAATTAACCGAAGAATTAACCAAAAGCGGTGCGGACATTCTTTTTGACTGTATGGCGGTTGATCCCATTATGGAAGGTAATGTTTGTAAAGGTGTAATTACCGAAAGTAAAGGCGGCACCGCATTTTATCCTTGTCGTGTTTTGATTGACACCACCGGCGACTGTGATATTTTACGCCGTGCAGGTATACCAACTGTAAGCGGCGAAAACTTCTTCACATTCATTACAAAAATGGTTACGCTTGATGGCTGTAAACGCGCTATTGAAGCAAATGATATTGCTAAAATTTATAGTAATTTCGGTGGCGGAAACATCAACTTGTACGGCACAAATCAACCAAGCGATGTTCCACGTTGGTCGGGTCTTAGTGCTGAGGAGGTTACAGACTATATAGTACGTAACCATCTTCTAATTCTTGAAAAATTAAAAGCTAGTGCTAGAAACACAAGAGAAATCGTTACAAGCCCAGGTATGCCACAATTCCGTACAACAGCACATATAAAAGGTGATTATTCGTTTAAATTTACCGATGCCTACTGTCATTTTGAGGATTCAGTTTGTGCAATAAACGATTTTGAAAACCGCGATTATCTTTTCGAAGTTCCTCTTCGCACTTTAACCCGTCGTGATTATCCAAATATCATTACTGCCGGCAGAAGCGCCGATGCAACAGGTTACGGTTGGGATGTTTTACGCGTTATCCCTCCTGCAATACTCACAGGTCAAGCAGCCGGTGAAGCCGCTTGTCTTGCAATAAAAACTAACACCGCAATTGCCGACGTTGATATTAAAAGTTTACAAGCAAAGCTTGAAAAAGAAAACGTAATGATACACTTCCCCGATTCTTACGTTCCCGAAGATAAAGAAATATCAGTTCACGGAAAAAACTCTGCCGAAATTGATGGTGGACATATGTAATAACGCAAAAAGGCTGCTATGCAGCCTTTTTTTATTGCTTAAAATATTCCTTTGTTGTATTTAATCGTTGCACGAAAAGCAATTATAAGTCCAACTATAAGACTAACAATCATAATCGCCGTACCCACCAAAATGAAAATATCGTTTTTGGTATATAAAGTTGCGGCAGACAAACCGCTAAACACGATTATGCCGCTACCAATAATAATCATACCAAGCCCCACCCTTTTACCAAAGGGAATTCTATCCTCTTCCGACACACGATTTCTATGATAGGAATGTAGCGAAGAAATATTTCCGCGCATATTTGAAATTCCAATAACGATGAACAAAATGCCTACTAGCAAAGTAATAACAGGGCTTTCCATAACTTGTCCCCCTTTGTTTAAGTTTTAATAAAAGGTGGCAACTTCTTGCTCGGGAAGAGAGGTTCTGGCAATATCTTTAAGGTATAAAACGGGTCCCTGTCTGCCATAGAGCTTATTAAATTCTACTCTGATTTCGGCGGTAACGATAGCCCAATCACGACTTGTATACTGCGATATTGCGTTTTCGTTACCCAAAAGCAAAAATCCCGCAAATGTAATATCGTCAACACAGCAGGTCATTATATGTCTGCCAATAACAAGCTGATTTGCGGCTAACTGATGGTTTTTAGCCACAACACACTTGAATTTTACCGTTTTACCGTTATAAAAATCTAAATTTTCTGAAACATCACGGTAAAAATATGCGTAATCCTTATCCTTTACTGCAACAATATCAGCATCGCGGTCAAAGGGAAGCGGGTCTTCAATATCATCGTACTCAACATCACCGTTTGGGAATTCATAAGCGATTTCTGCCCTAGTATTAACGCCGCGAACAATTTTGTGAAGCTCCATTTTATCAATATCACGGTTATAGCGGTTAAAAACAACAAGCTCACAGTTTTGAAGCTTATCTACAACCAAATTTCGCATATTACTATTGTAGCTTATAATTGTGTTGGCATCGGCAAACATAAACTCCTGCGCTATTACCCAATTATCAGGCAGGGCGTTTATAAGACTTGCAAGCTGCCACATACCGTTGTATTCCACAAGCACCCTTTTTGCAGAGTGCTTTTTAAGCAAGCTTTTAAGAAGGGCAGGGTTTAAATCTTCTTCGTTTTCAATGGTTTCAATATACACCTTGCTTGAAGAAAATTTGCTCTCATCGTATTCTTCAATTCCTTCTTCACAAAGCAAAATGAGGGTCTTTTCACCGTTATTAAAGCGAATATCTTCCATGGTTTCTTGAACAAACTTGGTTTTTCCCGCCTCTAAAAAACCGGTAAAAAGGTAAACAGGTATTTGCATAACGAATTAATCCTCCAAATAGAAAAGAGCTTCCAATGCGTTTTCATCAATATCGGCGCCAATTACACAAACTCTGCCAATAACCGCAGGCGCACCGCTTCTTACATCTGCCTGACCGGGTACATAATCAAAATAAATCCATTCGCCCTCGCCCTTAACATAGCCCTTGGCGCGAAGAACAGAGCCGTACTCACCATCATCAATTGAACTTAAAATGGCTTCAATCTGCTCCCTTGTGAAGGAAGTAGTGATTTCCTTACCCCAGCTTGCAAACACCTCATCGGCGTGGTGATGGTCGTGGCAACCACAATTACATTCCTCGCCGTGGTCGTGGTGATGATGCTCGTGATGGTTATGATGACAACCGCAATCGCACTCTTCGGAATGTTCGTGATGGTGATGGTGTTCGTGATTATGGTTGTGGTCGTGGCAACCGCAAGTACATTCTTCACCGTGCTCGTGATGATGCTCGTGGTGGTGATGCTCGTGGTGCTCCTGCTCCAGCTCACTTTTTAAAGAGTCTATACTTTCGCTTTGCTCCATAGCGTTTAAAATATCAAGTCCGCTAAGCTGATCTATAGGGGTTGTAATAATAGTTGCTTTTTTGTTTTTATCACGTATGATTTCGGTGGCTGCGGCTACCTTTGTAGCATCTGCAATATCGGTACGGCTAAGCACTATGCAATCGGCATGCTCAATTTGATTGCCGAAAAACTCGCCGAAATTTTTCATATACATTTTGCATTTAACGGCATCTACAACGGCGGTTGCGCTATTTAAAACAACCTCTTCGCTTAAAACGCCGCTCACCGCTTTGACAACATCGCTAAGCTTACCAACGCCCGATGGCTCAATTATAATTCTGTCGGGCTTAAAACGTGTTAAAACTTCCTTTAAGGAAGCATCAAAATCGCCAACAAGACTGCAACAAATACAACCTGAATTCATTTCCTTAATTTCAATACCTGCATCCTTTAAAAAGCCGCCGTCAATACCTATTTCGCCAAATTCGTTTTCAATAAGTACAAGATTTTCACCCGCGTAGGCTTCCTTAATAAGTTTTTTAATAAGGGTGGTTTTTCCGGCACCTAAAAAGCCTGAAAAAATATCTATTTTGGTCATTTAATATCCTTCTTTCAAAAAGTTACTAATAATTATTATACCAAATATTTTTATATTTTCAAGTGGCATAGGACCTGCTTTTTTAGCAGAAGCTTTAAAGCGAATAATCGCGCAAAAAACCGCCCTGCCAACGCTCGACAGGGCGGAATCAAATAATCTTATTTTTCATAGCCTCATATTATTTACGGCTTTTAAGCCAATTTTTAATTTACTTTAATAGCCTACTTTAAATTTAGCTAACTTAACATTAGCCTTATTTCTTAGTACATTGGACTCACCCTTCTTTAAGATTCTTTATACTGCCCAAGCGGCATATTAATTGAAATCTTAAAAGCAATTATGAGTTTTTTCATAAGAATCTCCTACCTTGGGTTTTATGCGTTTTACCCAAGCCCTTGTAGGCAACCCTATCTAGGTAAAACGGCTGAGTACCATGGTTCATTGTTCATTGGATTCAGCCCCTTTCGTAAATTTTGGTTTGCTTTTTATTTATCCTTCCTTTTTCTGTCTTTATTATAGCAAGAGTATAACCATTTGTCAAGTGCTTTTTGTAAAAAATTTCAATTTTTTTATAATTTGTTGATAACTTTTGTTAAAATTAAATAAATAGGTTGTTTTTGTTGACTTATTAAATTATTCGTGATATAATAATATATATTCATTGCAATGGAGGTTAATGTTATGAAGCATATTAAAACAATTGAAACTCGTAATCTTTGTGACAGTGCAAAAAACGGCGGTTGCGGCGAATGTCAGACTTCTTGTCAGTCTGCTTGCAAAACCAGCTGCGGCATTGCTAATCAACAGTGCGAAAACACCGAAGAGAGCAAATAATTGAATTTTTTAAAATTAGCCGCTCTAAGCGGCTTTTTTTATGATATATTACTTTTTATTGGGTGATTTTTTATGATACATCAGTACAAGCTGGGCGGATACAATATTGTTTTGGATATTTGTTCGGGCTCGGTTCACGCGGTAGATGATATTGCCTATGATATTATTGAAATATTTGAAGATAAGTCTCAAGGCGAGGTTATTAATGCCATAAGCCAAAAGCATCTTGGAAAAAACGGCGTTACGGCAGAAGATATTGCAGAATGTTATGACCAGATTTTAGAGCTTAAAAATTCGGGTAAGCTTTTTGCACCCGACACCTTTGAGCCTATGGCAGGCACCTTAAAGCAAAAAACCTCAGGTGTTGTTAAGGCTCTTTGTCTGCATATTGCCCACACCTGTAACCTTAATTGCGAATACTGCTTTGCAAGTCAAGGTAAATACCAAGGCGAGCGTGCGGTAATGAGTTTTGAAGTTGGTAAACGCGCTTTAGATTGGCTTATAGAAAACTCGGGCTCTCGCCACAATTTAGAGGTTGACTTCTTTGGCGGCGAGCCACTTATGAATTTTGAAGTTGTAAAACAGCTTGTTGCCTACGCCAGAAGCATTGAAAAAGAAAAGGGCAAAAACTTCCGCTTTACCCTTACCACAAACGGTCTTTTGATTGATGATGACGTTATAGATTTTGCAAACAAAGAAATGAGCAACGTTGTGCTCAGTCTTGACGGCAGAAAAGAAATTCACGATAAATACAGGGTGGATTATAACGGCAACGGAAGCTTTGACAAAATCGTTCCGAAATTCCAAAAGCTTGTTAATGCAAGAGGCGGTAAAAACTATTATATGCGCGGCACCTTTACACACCAAAATCCCGACTTTTTAAAGGATATTGAAGCTATGCTTGACCTAGGCTTTACCGAGCTTAGTATGGAGCCTGTTGTGTGCGCTAAGGGCGATCCCGCCGAGCTTACAGCTGAAGACATAACCATTGTTATGGAGCAGTATGAAAAGCTAGCCGAGCTTATGCTTAAAAGAGATAAGGAAAAAAGGCCCTTTACCTTCTACCACTATATGATAGATTTAACGGGCGGACCCTGTATTTACAAGCGTATTTCGGGTTGTGGCTCGGGCACCGAATATATGGCGGTTACCCCTTGGGGCGACCTTTACCCCTGTCACCAATTTGTTGGTGATGAAGCCTTTAAGCTTGGCGATATTTGGAACGGCGTTACCAATAAAGAAACGCAAAATTCCTTTGCCGCTTGTAATGTTTACGCCCGAAAAGAATGTAAGGATTGCTGGGCAAGGCTTTACTGCTCGGGCGGTTGCGCCGCAAACGCTTACCACGCTACCGGCGAAATAACAGGCATTTATAAAGATGGCTGTGAGCTATTTAAAAAACGTATGGAGTGTGCAATAATGGTACAAATTGCACGTGCATTTGGTGACTAAAATGAACACGCCTATTTGTGATTTTGTAAAAAACTACATATCGCAAAACAGCAAAAGACTGCATATGCCCGGTCATAAGGGATGCGGTCTGTTAGGCTTTGAGGCATTTGATATTACCGAAATTGCGGGTGCCGACAGTTTATATGAGGCAGAGGGTATTATCAAGGAAAGTGAGCAAAACGCCTCTACGCTTTTTGGTTGCGATACCTTTTACTCTACCGAGGGTTCCTCCCACTGCATAAGAGCAATGCTTTATTTAGCGCTCACCTTTTCGGGCGGTAAAAACAAAAAAATTGCTGCGGGCAGAAACGCCCACAAAAGCTTTTTAACCGCCGCCGCACTGCTTGATTTAAGCGTAGACTGGCTTTGTGGTAGGGGTAATAACTATTTATCCCTTAACCTTAACGCTACTGATATTGAAAGCTATTTAAGCAGTTGCAAGGAGCGTCCCATTGCCTTGTACCTCACCTCCCCCGACTATTTAGGCAACCGACTTAACATAAAAGAAATTGCGGCGGTTTGCCACAAATACGGTGTTTTACTTCTTGTAGATAACGCGCACGGTGCCTACCTTAAATTTTTAAGCAATTCAGAGCATCCAATAGATTTAGGCGCTGATATGTGTTCCGATTCGGCACATAAAACCCTACCTGTGCTAACGGGAGGCGCCTATTTACAGATTAACAAAGAGTTAGACCCGTTTTTTAAGGAAAATGCAAAAGCGGCGCTTTCTTTGTTTGGATCTACAAGTCCGTCATACCTTATTTTGCAGTCACTTGATGCTGCAAATATATATCTGTGTGAGTTTAAATCAGAGCTTAATAATTTTATACCAAAGCTTAAAAAAGTTAAAAAATCGCTTGTAAATTCAGGCTTCGTTTTAGTGGAAAATGAACCCCTTAAAATAACCGTTTCGGCAAAAGCTTACGGATACCTAGGCTTCGAGCTTTACGATTATTTAGCAAGGAAAAATTTAATTGCAGAATTTTGTGACAAAGATTTTATAACCTTTATGTTTACACCAAAAAACAGTGATTTGGATTTAAAACTGCTTGAAACTGCGCTTTTAGAACTGCCTAAACGCTCGGCTATTGAAAGCGCTACTCCAATTTTCCACCTACCGCCCAAAAGACTTTCTGTAAGGCAGGCGGTGTTTGCAAAAAACGAAACGGTAGATGTAAAATCGGCGCTTGGTAAAATTTGCGGTGTTCCAATTGTTGGTTGTCCACCCGCCATTCCCATTGTTATGTGCGGTGAGGAAATAACTGAGTCGGTTATTGAGCGCTTTGAATATTACGGAATAAAAAAATGCTCGGTTATTTTATAATATGGTTAAAGGATTATCTTTTAAAAAATAAAGATAATCCTTTTTTGTTATATTATTTGTTTTAAAAGAATACTATTAACCGAGGTGATTTAAGTTGGCTTACAGTGACAGAGAGCTACTTGCACGTATTATTCAGTGCGAGGCGGGTGGTGAGGGCGAAAACGGTATGAAGGCGGTTGCAAGTGTTGTAATGAACAGAGTGAATGCTTCGGTTGGAGAATATTCAAGGCTGGGCAGAAGCATTAGAAACGTAATTTTTCAACAAGGGCAATTTGATTGTGCAACCGAAACTTTAGGCGGTAATTATAACCCGCAAAACATTTACAATATGAATCCGCAAAATGAACATTTTAGCATTGCTGATTGGGCTATTGCAGGAAACCGACTTTGGAATTTGGGCTCGGCACTTTGGTATTTTAACCCCTTTAGCCCCACCTGCAGACAGAATTTTCCCGGAAAATCGGGCGTTTTTGCGGTGCGGATTGGTAATCACTGTTTTTATAATCCAACGGAATATTACGCCGAAACTTAAAAAGGAGAGTAAGTTATGAACAACAATTCATTTTTAAAAAACGGTATGCAAAAATTTCCCCAAGACGGTACACAAAACAGGAGCAATAACCGACTTAATTCAAGCAATCCAACAAGCAGTCCGTCGGGCAATAATTTTTCGGTTCCGTCGGGGATTGGCTACGACGCTTATCAAGGCTCCATTCAACAGATAATGCGGGATAACATTGGCGAATACATGGACGTTGAGTTTTTAATCGGCACAAACGGTCTTACAACGCGTAGCGGTCAGCTTACAAATGTTGGTGTCAGCTATATTGTTTTATACGACCAAACAAAGGACAGATATATGATTTGCGATTTGTATTCGGTAAAATTTGTAACAATATACGACCCAAACTAATTTTAATACAAAAAAAGGATGTGTGGCGAAAATGAACCACGCATCCTTTTGCTTTTATTCAATTATTTTAATTGTTTCAATAACGGGTTGGTCCTTAGCGGGGATAGTACCATTATTGTCGGTAGGCTTAGCTTCAGTGCAAATTTTATCTACAATATTCATACCCTCAGTAACTCTACCGAAAGCGGCGTAATTACCATCTAAGAAAGTGCTATCTTTGTGGCAAATAAAGAACTGGGATGAGCCTGAATTATAAGCTCTTTTTAAATCGCTTTGTGCTTCGGAGGGTAGGTCGCTGAGTTTATATCCCATTGAAAGATACTGCTCATACTGTGAACCACTTCTTGCCATAGAAATTGTGCCGCGAATGTGGGAAATATTGTTGCGGTGACCGTTTGCAGAAAATTCGCCCTTAATATCCTTATCGGAACCACCGGTGCCATCACCGTTGGGATCTCCGCCCTGCATCATAAAATCTTCCATAATTCTGTGGAAGGTAAGACCGTTATAAAAACCGCTTTTGGCAAGCTTTACAAAGTTTGCAACGGTTTCGGGCACTTCATCAGCATACAAATCAAGCTTAATAGTACCATGCTTTTTAATGACGATTTCAGCCTTTACTACGCCCTCAACAGTTGTTGAATTATCAGCGCTGGTTTGATTTTCTGACTGATAGTCACTGCTTGAGTTCTGTGTGGCTGTGGTATCTAATGAAGAGGTGTTTTCATCGCCGCAAGCGGTGAAGGAAAAAGCCATAACAAACACCAGAGTTAAAGCCAAAACAATTCTCAAAACGTTTTTCATTTGTTTTTTTACCTCATTTTTAAAAATTAAGCCGCCGTGGTCGCCACGGCGGCTGCCTTAATTAATTTAAGCTTGCAATTAGTTGCAGATGGTAACCTCGGTATCCTTATCGAAGAGGTGGATACGAGTAGGCTCAAGAGTAATCTTGATGGTGTCACCGGGACGAGCGGTGTTAGAGGGATCAACACGAGCGTTGACAGACTGACCTTCGCAGTTCATGTAAAGGTAGGTTTCAGCACCCATAAGCTCGGTAACTTCAACGTTAGCCTCAACAATACCCTCAGGGAATTTCTCAAGGTACTCAGCTTCGTTGTGAACGTGCTCAGGACGGATACCCATAATAACCTCCTTATCAACATAAGGAACAAGAGCATCTTTAGCGTTCTTGGTTGCGGGTAACTTAATTTTGTACTTAACACCTGCACGGGTTTTGGTATCTTCAGAACCGAACTCTACGAAGAAATCTTCGCCTTCTTTAACAACCTTAGAGTTGATGAAGTTCATTTGAGGAGAACCGATAAAGCCGGCAACGAACATATTGCAGGGCTTATCATAAAGAACTTGAGGAGCATCACACTGCTGGATAAGACCGTCTTTCATAACAACGATACGAGTACCCATTGTCATAGCCTCGGTCTGGTCATGTGTAACGTAAATGAAGGTGGTACCTAATTTCTGATGAAGCTTGGTAAGCTCGGTACGCATCTGTGCACGAAGCTTAGCATCCAAGTTTGAAAGAGGTTCGTCAAGAAGGAATACCTTAGGCTCACGAACGATTGCACGACCGAGAGCAACACGCTGACGCTGACCACCGGACAAAGCCTTAGGTTTACGCTCAAGAAGATGTTCAATATCCAAAATGCGAGCTGCTTCTTCAACTCTGCGGCGGATTTCTTCCTTAGAAGTCTTGCGGAGCTTAAGACCGAAAGCCATATTATCAAAAACAGTCATGTGAGGATAAAGAGCGTAGTTCTGGAACACCATTGCGATATCTCTATCCTTAGGAGCGATATCGTTAACTAAACGATCACCGATATAAAGCTCACCACTGCTGATTTCTTCAAGACCTGCAACCATACGTAAGGTAGTGGATTTACCACAACCTGAAGGACCAACAAGAATGATAAATTCTTTATCTTGAATTTCAAGATTAAAATCCGATACAGCTATAACGCCACCGGGATACTTTTTGTAAATACTTTTAAGCGACAAACTTGCCATTAGAGTGACCTCCTAAATATTTGACGATAAAATACCGCCATACTACTTTGTATATTATATCAATACCCGACTAAAAATACTATACTTTATTTACCCAAATATTTGTATTGACATTTGTAGATATTGCATAAGAATTTTTTGTAAAAAAATAAATTGCACAAAAGTTATTTATCTTTTACGTTTTTTTTGCATTATTTATACACTCCAGCTCGTTCACAGTTAGTTCACGAACCTCGCCTTCTGAAAGGCTTTCGGGCAAATTTAGACCCGCAAACGATATTCTTTTAAGCTCATTTACGCCCAAGTCAAAAAGGCCGAACATTCTTTTAATTTGATGGTATTTTCCCTCGGTTATGGTGACAATGGCGGTAGTAGTATCGCTTAAAATTTCAAGCGTTGCCGACAAAAGCACCGTACCGTCTGCAAGGGTAAGACCTTCCCTGAATTTTTCTACAATCTCGGGTTTTACTTCACCATCAAGCTGTACCAAGTATTTTTTTGGTACCTTTTTGTTTGGGGATAAAAGCTGATGCGCAAAATCGCCGTCGTTTGTTATAATTAACATTCCCGTTGTATCTTTATCCAGTCTGCCCACGGGGAATAAATCCTTGCGAAAAAGCTCGGCGGGGATTAAATCTATAACCGTTTGCTTTTTCTTATCCTCGGTAGCAGTTAAAACGCCCTTTGGCTTGTTCATAATTAAATAAATGTGCTTTTTGTAGAAAATTTTCTCACCACTAAGGCAGATTTCATCCTTATTTGGGTCCACCTTAAAGGCAATATCCCTAACCAAGCCGCCGTTCACCTGCACCTTACCGCGGAGTATAAGCTTTCTGGCATCCGAGCGTGAAGCTCCTGCCCCGATTGATACAATTTTATCGAGTCTTTCCATTTAATTTCCTTTCAAAAAACAAGCGCATTTATGCGGGACTGAGGGGTTTTATAAATCCGTTTTCCACCGAAAGCGCCGATATATCACCGCCTATGACCACATCGTTTGCAACCAAAAGATGGGCATAAACATCGGTGCGATTTTCAAAAATAAGGCTGTATGTATAAAGCGTCGCCTTGCTTCCCGCATATTTTTCCAAATCAAAACCCGCTTGTTTTTGCAACTTTTGATACTCACCGTAAATATCACCGAAAACATAAGGGATTTCTATTTGCTTTGCCTCTTCACCCACCTCTTTATTAACTCTATAGCCCATATTTTCTATAAAGGCTATACGCTCTATAGAATCTGTTGCGGGTTGAAGGGTGGTAGCCTCTACCCTGTTTGACGCCTTAAAAAGCACCAGACAAAGCAAGGCTATAATAAGCAGTAAAACAAGCAAAATATTTGATATTCGCTTTTTTGTTATGATAAAGCCAAACATAAAAACACTCCTTTTAATATATAAATATTCAAAAGAGAATGTGTTTATGTGGCAACTATAGGCTAAAGATTTTCTATAATGCAAACGGCGTGGGCGGCAATTCCCTTGCACTCGCCCGTAAAGCCTAAGCCTTCCTCGGTAGTGGCTTTAACGCTTACCGCCGAAACATCTACTTCTAAATCTGAGGCGATATTTCCTCGCATTTGTTCAATAAACGGCGCCATTTTTGGCTTCTCAGCGATTAGGGTTGCGTCAACATTGCCCACCTTAAAGCCGTTTCGCTTTAAGAGTGCTACAACCTGCCTTAAAAGTTCTCTGCTATCGGCGTCCTTAAAGGCATTGTCACTTGGGGGGAAGTGCTTGCCGATATCACCTAAAGCGGCGGCGCCCAGCAAGGCATCAGAAATTGCGTGCAAAAGCACATCAGCATCGGAATGGCCTAAAAGTCCCACCTCTGACGGTATTTCCACACCGCCAATGATACATTTTCTTCCCCCTACAAGCTTATGAACATCGTATCCGTGACCTATTCGCATTAAAATTTCCCCTTTATTGTTTTAAAGTATGCCTCTGCCAAAAATATATCCTCGGGAGTTGTGATTTTTATATTTTTATAATCGCCCATAACGGTATAAACCGAATAGCTTGCGGCTTCAGCTATTGAAGCATCATCGGTAAAGCGAGATAAATCATCCCCTGCTTTTTGAAGCGCAGATTTAAAAAGCTCCACACTAAAGCCCTGCGGGGTTTGAATATTCACAAGACCCTCACGGTCTACCGTTTGCTCAACCTTACCAAGTGCGCCCACCTTTTTAATGGTATCTTTAACAGGCACCGCGGGTACGGTGGCAGAAAATTCCTCCGCAGCATTTATAACCCGATTTATAACCTGCTCGCTTACAAGAGGTCTTGCACCGTCGTGAATTAGAACAGTTTTTATTTTTGGATTTTTAGTAAGCCTTTCGAAGCCTTTTTTAACCGACTCCTCACGGCAATTTCCACCCTCAATAATATCGGTGACCTTTAAAAATCCATATTGGTCGGTGATTTTTTGCAAATCTAAAATCATATTATTTCGGGTTACAAGAACAATATCCGAAACCAAAGGATGAGAGTTAAATGCTTCAATGGTATGACAAATCACAGGCTTTTGCATAAGCGGAGCTAAAATTTTATTCACACCGCCCATACGGGATGCCGACCCCGCCGCAACGATTATAACACCAACCGAAGCGTTATTATCGGCGGTTTTTATATAAGAAAGTTCAAAGGTTTTTGTTTGCATAATATTTCACCTCATCCGCCGCTCGCGGTCGGCTTTAAAAAAGGGGCTTGCCAAACGGCAAACCCCCGATTTTCTTTTTAGATAAGGGGAATTACTCCTTATCGTCACAGTCGCAATCGCCTTCACAGCAATCGCAGTCGCAGTCAAAATCAAACTCAAGATTTGTTCCGCAGTTAGGGCAAGCAATTTCGCCCTCTGCTAACATATCTTCGTCCAAATAAACGATATCATTACAAGCGGGACAGGTTACTTCGTAAACCTCATCATCCTCATCTTCGTAATCTTCTTCATCTTCATAAACGTAATCTTCTAAATTAGAAAGATCTTCATCAACTGCATCAATCTGCTCGCAAAGCTCTGCGCAGCCGTCCTCTAAATCCTCAACGGTTAAAGCAACGTCCTCTAAAAGCTCGATAATTGCCTTTAAAACCTTGCTATTTTTGTCGTTAGAATCGAGGTCTAAGCCCTCTGCAAGACCTTTGATATAAGCAACTTTTTCACAGATAGTCATATTAATTTACTCCTTTAAAATTATTATGCACGTTCCATATACTCGCCTGTACGGGTATCAATACGGATCATATCGCCTTCATTGATGAAGAGAGGAACACGAACCTCTGCACCGGTTTCGAGTGTTGCGGGCTTGGTTGCGTTGGTTGCGGTATCACCCTTGAAGCCGGGATCTGTTTGAGTTACCTGAAGCTCAACAAATGTTGGAGGCTCAATACCGAAAACATTGCCCTTGTAGGAAAGAACCTTACAAACCATATTTTCCTTAACAAATTTGAAGTTATCGCCTAAATCGGACTGATTTACAGGGATAAGCTCATAGCTTTCAGGATCCATAAAGTAGTAAAGATCACCATCGTTATAGGAATATTCCATTTCTTTACGCTCAACAAAAGCGGTGGGGTATTTATCATTCGGGTTGAAAGTTTTTTCAACCACAGAACCTGAAATTACGTTTCTGATTTTTGTGCGAACAAAAGCTGCACCTTTACCGGGTTTAACGTGTTGGAATTCAATAATCTGATACACGTTACCCTCCATTTCAAAAGTTACGCCATTTCTAAAATCGCCGGCAGTTACCATAATTTTACCTCCGTATTTTTATGAAGCGAGCATAATATTAGAACTTTGATTTTTAAGGTTCCGCTCACAACATTTACTAAATTCATAAAGCTAGATTAGAACATACTAACTCTATATGATTATAAGACTTTTTTCGGCTTTTGTCAAGTTATTACAGCCATTTTTTGTAACAACAGCCATATCCTCTATACGAACACCGAATTTACCCTCTAAATAAATTCCCGGTTCAATGGTTATTACCTGATTTGAGAGCAACTTATTTTCGTTTTTGTAGCTAACCGTAGGAGTTTCGTGATTTTCAAGTCCTACGCCGTGACCCGTGCTGTGGGTGAAAAATTCACCGTAGCCAGCCTGCTTTATAACATTTCTTGCGGCAAGGTCAACATCCTTTATAAATGCGCCCTCGCGCACCGCATCAAAAGCCGATAAATTTGCATTTAAAACGGTGTTATAAACCTTTTGCATTTCATCGGTTGCATAGCCTACCGCTACTGTTCGTGTCATATCGCTGTGGTAGCCCTTATAAATTGCGCCGAAATCCATTGTTATGAAATCACCCGCACGAACCACCTTATCATCGGGCACGCCGTGAGGCATTGAGGATTTTTCACCCGAAACAACGATAGTTCCAAAGGATGGTGCTTTGCTACCTGCAAGCTTCATACGGTATTCAAGCTCGGCGGCAATTTGTATTTCTGTTACGCCCTCGCGAATAAAATTAAGCACTTCCAAAAAGGCTTTTTCTGCCATACGCTGAGCCTTTGTTATGCACTCAATCTCATACTCGTTTTTTACACTACGCAAGGAATACAATTCTTTATCGAGCTCAGAATTAGGCAAAATCTTTTTACCAAACTGCTTTTCAAAGGTTGTTACGTTGGCAACGGCAATTATAGTTTCTACCACAAGGGTATCTATTTTATCCCCTAAAAATTCCTTAGCCTGTTCAGAAATGTTGGTAAAAAGGCGAACCTCAACATTTTCATTTACACCTTTTTTAGCCGCTTCAATATATCTGCCATCAACAAACAAAACCGCTTCCCCTTTAGTTATAAAAAGGTAGCCGAGCGATGAGTGAAAACCGCTAAGATAAAGCCTTGAAACGGGGGTGAAAATAAGCGCCGCTTCATTGTTGGATAATAATTTTCTTACTGCTTCTATTCTGTTCATAATATCACCCTCTTTAAAGACTTAAATAATAATCCTTCATTGCTTTAGCATCCTCAGCTTGGGTACCTGCCGATTCGCAAATAAAGGTGGGGCTTAAATTCTTTTTATAAATAAGCTCCATAAGCGGCTCAAAATTCGGACCGAAAACGGTATCCTCAAAGGTTAAATGCTTTTTCTCGCCACCTGCCGAATATTCTATTTTTGAAAAGTGAGAATGAAATTCCTTAAGTCTTGCCTTACCAAGCTCATTTTCAATAGTATTTAAAATATTTTCATAGGCTTCATAAGAATTTGATGCACCTAGAGTTCTAGCGTTTAAGTGACCAAAATCTATACAAGGAAGCAGACGTTCATCTAGCTTACAAAGAGCAATAACCTCTTCCAAGGTGCCTAGCTGATTTATTTTTCCCATTGTTTCGGGGCATATTCTAACATTCCCAAGACCCTCACTATCCAACGCGTTTATGGCAAGCTTCATAGTATCGGTTGCAAGAGCCAGAGCCTCCTCGCGACTGATTTTTGAGCAGGAACCTGTGTGAACCACAATTCTGTTGCCACCCATAAAATTAACCGCTCTTGCGCTATCTAAAATGTAGCGTATAGAATTAAGACGCTTTTGCTCCTCCACCGAGGACATTGAAATATAATAAGGGGCGTGAAGAGAGAGCGCAACAGATTTTTCAGCGGCGATTTTGCCAAGCACTACTGCTTTATCCTCGCCTATATTAACACCTCTGCCGCACTGATATTCAAAGGCATCAAGCCCCATTTTTACAATATATTCAGGCACCTGTAAGGAATGCTTGTACCCCATTTTTGAAAAACTTTCGGAATTGCCTGCGGGGCCAAATTTAGCAGACATATTTCTTCCCCCTTTAAAAATCACATTTGAGATTATATTTTTTTAGCAACTTTCGCTCAATACCTCTTTTAATTTTAAAACCGAAAGAGCTTTCAAGCTCTACGGGGCAAACTAAAATTGTTTTGCAGCCCGCTAAATTTCCGCCTAAAATATCGGTTAAAAGCTGGTCGCCCACTATGGCGCAGTTTTTAATGCTTTCACCCATTCTTTTTGCGGCGCGCCTGTAACCAAAGGTTAGCGGTTTTCCGCCAAGACCTACAAACGGGAGACCAAAATTCTTTGCAATGCCTTCCATTCTTTTGGGTTTAGCGTTTGAAAGAATAATTAGCTTTATGCCATCATTTTGCATTTTTTCAAGCCAATTCATAACGCCGTCTAAAATAATTTTGCCCTTTTTAAGGCAAAGGGTATTATCAACATCTAAAATAAGGCAGGTTATATTCATCTTATTTAACAGCTCTGCCGTTATATCGGTAGCCCTGTTAAGCTGTAAATGCGGTTTTGTAAACACACTTAAAGCCCCCTTATAAAATAAAAAGCAGCTTGGAAAAACCAAGCCGCTTTTTTAAAACTTTTTTAGCGGAACTTACGCTTACGTGCGGCTTCCGACTTCTTTTTACGCTTTACAGAGGGCTTTTCGTAATGCTCTCTCTTGCGTACTTCCTGAATAACACCGTCTTTAGCAGTTTGTCTTTTAAAACGACGGAGTGCGTTATCCAAAGATTCGTTTTCTTTAATTCTTACCTGACTCACTATGTTCCCTCCCTCCGCAGTTTTCGCAGGGGTAATTTTATTCGTTAGGAATACATTATACTACAAATTGGCATAGCTTGTCAAGAGTTATTTTGCAACAATATTAACAAGTTTACCGGGTACAACAATTTCCTTAACAATTTGCTTGGAGCTAAGTTCATTTTCTACTGCTTGTTTTGCGATCTCAAGCATCTGCTCTTTACTTGCATCTGCCGAAACCATAACCTTTGCTTTGATCTTACCGCAAATTTGAACAACGATTTCAATTTCGCTATCCTTACATTTTGCTTCATCATACTCGGGCCATTTGCCGCTAAGTGCAATCATTTCACCAAAGCCGCAGATTTCCCACATTTCTTCGGTAATATGAGGTGCAAAAGGATTAACAAGAAGTAAAAATGTTTTAAGCTCGGCTTTATTTATTTTACCTGCTTCATAAATATTATTTAAAAGAGTCATAAGCGCAGCGATTGCGGTATTGTATTTTAATGTTTCAATATCTTCCGAAACCTTTTTAATGGTTTTGTGGAAGGCGGAAGAAAGCTCTTTAGAATACTCCTCGCCCTCTACTAAAATTTCCCTCAAATTCCAAATTCTATCAATAAAGCGCTTACAACCCTTAACAGAATTTTCAGACCAAGGAGCCGCCTGCTCATAGTCGCCCATAAAGAGTACGTATGTGCGAAGAACGTCGGCGCCAAGAGCGTCTACTACTTCGTTGGGGTCGATTACGTTACCGCGAGATTTACTCATTTTAACGCCATCGGGACCGAGGATTAGACCCTGAGCGGTTCTTTTTGCGTAAGGCTCGGATGTGGTAACTGCGCCAATATCATAAAGGAATTTATGCCAGAAACGTGAATAGATAAGGTGGCGGGTTACGTGCTCCATACCACCGTTATACCAGTCAACCGGCATCCAGTAGTTAAGCTTTTCCTTATCAGCTAAAGCTTCGCTGTTTTTGGGGTCGATATATCTGAGGTAATACCAAGAAGAGCCTGCCCACTGTGGCATGGTATCGGTTTCTCTTTTAGCTTCGCCGCCGCATTTAGGACAGGTGCATTTCACAAAAGACTCAATTTTTGCGAGAGGACTTTCGCCATCGGTACCGGGTTCAAAATTTTCAACCTCAGGAAGTCTTAGCGGTAACTGTTCATAAGGCACTGCTACCATACCGCACTTTTTACAGTGAACGATAGGAATAGGCTCACCCCAATAACGCTGACGGTTGAATGCCCAGTCCTTCATTTTAAACTGAACGCCGCCCTCACCAATGCCTTTTTCTGTTAAATAGGCAATCATTTTTTCGATTGAGTCTTTTTTGTTATCAATACCGTTAAGGAAGTCGGAATTAACCATCTCTCCATCACCGGTGTAAGCAGCCTCTTCTATATTGCCGCCTTTGATAACCTCTATAATTTCAATGCCGAATTTCTTTGCAAAATCGTAGTCACGTTCATCGTGAGCGGGTACCGCCATAATAGCGCCTGTGCCGTAGCCCATCATAACGTAGTCGGAAATATAGATAGGAATATCCTTACCGCTTACGGGGTTTTTAGCTGTAAGACCGCTAATTCTAACACCGGTTTTATCCTTAACCAATTGTGTGCGCTCAAACTCGGTTTTCTTTGCGCACTCATTACGGTAGGCTAAAATTTCATCCATATTTGAAATTTTATCGGCGTTTTCATCAATAATAGGATGCTCGGGAGCAATAACCATAAAGGTTACGCCGAAAAGGGTATCGGGACGGGTGGTGTAAATTTTTAATTTTTCGCCGAGTTCATTTACGGTGAAGTTTACAAACGCACCGCGTGATTTACCAATCCAGTTTACCTGCTGAAGCTTGATGTTTGGAAGATAATCTACATCATCAAGACCCTGTAAAAGTTTATCGGCATACTCAGTAATTCTTAAGTACCAAACGTCTTTTGATTTTTGAACAACATCGCTATGGCAAATATCACACTTACCGCCTTGGGAGTCTTCATTTGAAAGAACAACCTTACAGTGTGGGCAGTAGTTTACCAAGGTTTTATCACGGAAGGCAAGTCCGTTTTCAAACATTTTAAGGAAAATCCACTGTGTCCATTTGTAATAACCCTCTTCAGTGGTATCGATAGTTTTTGTGTAATCGAAAGAGAAGCCTACGCGCTTTAACTGGCTTGTAAACTTTTCAATGTTCATATCAGTAACTTTACGGGGGTGAATACCTGTTTTAATTGCATAGTTTTCGGTAGGAAGACCGTAAGCATCAAAACCTATGGGGAAAAGTACATTGTAGCCTTCAAGTCTGCGCTTTCTTGAAACAACCTCAAGACCGCTGTAAGCCTTAATATGACCAACGTGCATACCTGCGCCTGATGGATAAGGAAACTCTACAAGACCGTAAAATTTAGGCTTTGAGAAATCCTCCTTAGCAACAAAAGCGTTGGTTTCATCCCACTTGCTTTGCCACTTTTTTTCTGTCGATAAAAAATCGTATCTCATGATATCAATCCTTAAAATTAATCTTTAATATAATCCGAAATATCAAGCTCTTTGCCATCATTCCAGGTATGGTCTAGACCGTAAAAATCACGGTTTTTAGCATCCATAACATTAATAACAACACTGCCGTAATCTAACAAAATCCACCCTGTTGTTCTGCCTTCAATGTGATGAGGCTCCAAGCCTTGCTTTGTTAAAGCATCCTCCACCTCATCGGCAAGGGCACGAACGTGGGTTGTTGAAGTTGCCGTTGCAAGTACAAAATAATCTGCCAAAACGGTTACTTCGGTTACTTCAATAGCCTTTAGATCTATTGCTTTTTTATCGTCAAGCGCTTTACACGCTACCTTTACAATATCTAATCCCTGCAAAATAAAACCTCTTTTCTATTTTTTTACGTTTGAAAGTGAGCCGCCTTGCTCTACCTCACTTGGTCTTGTAGCGTTACCAAGTCTTTTGTGAAGCTCAATCATTTGAATGTCTTCGGTAGTAATAGGTGTGCCGTAAGGATTAAAATAGGTGTTGAAGATTTCAATATACTCATCCTTATGGGGGGACCACATTGAGAGCCCGTTGTAGGTTGCAAACTGACCCGGAACGGCATAAATGCCCATACTTTCCATAGAAATATCCTGAACCTCGTTAGCGTAGCCTAAAATCTGGCTTATGCTCATATCAGTAGCTACTTCATTATAACAGTTTTTAGCAATGGTTACCATTTGACCGGTAGACATTGACTGAAGCTTTTTAGCAAGCGAAACGTAAACCTCTCGCTGTGCTTCAATACGGTCAATATCGCCCTTAACGTAACCGTCCTTAACACCTGTACGCTTACGAACAAAGCCAACCGCCTGTGGACCTGTAAGGGTAACAACACCGGGACCTACCCGTTCGTGCTTCTTGGTAAAGGGATTCATAATATCTATGCCGTTTGAATTGGGGGTTTCTATATCAACAGTCACGCCACCCAAGGCATCAATTACGTTTGAAAAGCCCCTTACGGTGAATTTTACATAGTGGTCAAGCGGAATACCAAAGTAGCTTGAAAGTCTACGGCGTAAAGCGTTTATCTGCCTTTCACCCTTACGGGGATTTCCGTGTACTGCATTAACCTTTTTGGTGGGAACGTCATCACCAATATAAGTATCACGTGGAATTTGCAAGAAGTTAAGGGTGTTTTTCTCGTGGTCGATACAGGCTACGATAATAATATCGGTTAAGGTTTCCTGAGGGTCTACACCTACTACTAAAATATAACTCACCTTACTGTCAGTGCTGTAGGTTAATCCCTCAAACTCTCCTTCTTCAACTTCGGAATCATCATTGATTTTTTGACCCAAAGCCCAGATACCTGCACCCATAACAGCGGTTAAAAGCACAGAAAAACTTAGCACAATTGAAGCAACAATATTAACAATTCGCCTGATTTTACGCTTTTTATTCTTCTTTTTTGGATTTGAAAAAGAATATAAATCTACTGTTTCTTCATTATTGTTTATGTCGAAATCCATAAAGCTACTCCTTTAATTTTTCACAATCTCACGGTAGGCTTCCATAGTATCATTATGAATTGCCATACCCTTTTCGGTTAAATCTACCACCGTAAAAATTAAGGCTTCACGCATAGCGTGCTCCAAAGAAATATCAACGGCTTTTCGCATATCATCTACACCGGGGTAATCTCTCTCCTCCGAAGTGAAATCGGCAAGATAGAGAATTTGCTCCAATAGGGACATATTAGCCTTTGCCGTTGTATGATACTGTACTGCGGAAATTATTTCTGCATCCTCAATACCAAGCTTTTCTTTAAGATAAACCGCACCCGCTCTGGCGTGCCACAGTTTACGAGTGTTTTTTGTAACAGTATCTATCATTATACCAAAATCGTTTAATATTTGCAACTGTGAATTTGGCTCATCATCCTTGCAAACATCGTGGAGCAGACCCGCTAAAAAGGCTTTTTTTGTATCGCAGCCGTATTTTTCGGCAAGGCGAAGCGCTTCCTTAGCGACTGCAAGAGAATGATAAAATCTTTTTGGGGTAAGTCTTTCCTTTAAAAATTTTACATAATTTTCAAACTCTATTCTATATTCAATACCTTTACCAACAAAAATAGGTTCCATACTATTCTCCCCTAAGCAAACACGAATAATCCGAACCTGATTTTAAAGGCTCAATTTTCGTCTTTGCATTGTTAAAATACTCGTTAATCCGTCAGGATTAACTGCGTTTTGTGCCTCGCACAGCCAAAAATTGAGCTTTTAAAATTCTGTGACCTAAAACGGACAGAATTTCGAGTGATTTTTGGTGCGGAAGAATCCGTCAGGCTAACGCCTACGGGTGATGACAAACCGAAAAGTGCCGAAAGAATGCCGTTTTAGGCAGGTTCGGATTATTCATGTTTGCTTATATAATGCGTTTTCCTTTATATAATCTAAGACAAGCGGATTTAAAAATCCGCTGCAATCCTTGCCCTTTAAAAAGGCATCTCTAACCATACTTGAGGAAATTTCGGGTGGGCAAATATCCAAAAGGGTGATTTTGCCGCCTAATTTTTCAAGTCTTTCTTTGGCTGAATATAACTGCTCATCACTTATGCCGCCACGCTTATAAACGCAAAGCTCAGCAAGGGACAAAATTTCTTCATACATATACCATTTGTGAAAATCCACAAGGCTGTCTCCGCCTATTACTAAAACGGGATTTTTTATATTTTTTTGTCTAAAACTTTTTAGAGTATTTACGGTATAGCTTTTGCCCTTTAAATAAAGCTCGTCCAAGCAAAGCTCGGCTTTTTTTACCGAATTAAAGGCAATGCGGCACATATTTACCCTGTGCTCTGCCGACAAAATCTCGCCCGATTTATGCGGTGGAATTTTTGCCGGTAAAACCAAAATTTTTTCAAAATCTGCTATATTCGCTATGCTCTCAAGCATAAATCTGTGACCTAGGTGAGGCGGGTTAAAGGTACCGCCGAAAATTGCTGTTTTTTGCAATATTTATCACTCTATTTCTTATTTTTGGTTTTTAAGAATATTTTTTGATTATCTTTGCTCTTTTTATAAAGCACAAATTTTCTGCCGATTACCTGAACAACGTCGGCTCCTACTGCTGCGGCAATTTTATCTGCCGCCTCGCGGGAGGACTCGGGCGAGGTTTCAAGCGCAGTGATTTTAATAAGCTCTCTTTTTTCCAAGGTTTCATCAACCTGACGGATAAGCTGGTCGTTCACGCCGCCCTTACCCACCTGAAAAATAGGCTCAAGTGAATTAGCCATACCCCTAAGCTCTGCTCTTTGCTTACTGTTTAACATAATTTTCTATCCTTTAACTTAAATATATTTCTCTAACTCTTTTACCATTTTATTAAGCGCTCTGCCGCGATGACTGATGGAATCCTTTTGCTCATCGCTTAAAAGACCAAAGCAACCAAGCTCACCTACGAACAAGGTATCGTAACCAAAGCCGTTACTACCCTCTTCGTGGTCGGCTATATAGCCTTCACAGGTGCCGCGAACGGTAAATTCTCTGCCATCGGGAAAAACCACTGCCACCGCAGAAACATACCTTGCGGTGCGTTTTTCGTTGGGAAGTCCCTTTAAGGCGTTAAGTAATTTTTCGTTATTTTTTTGGTCATTTTGCTCTTCACCCGCATAGCGAGCCGAGTAAACGCCCGGTGCGCCGTCTAAAAAATCAACGCAAAGACCCGAATCATCGGCAACGGCTGCAAGACCTGTAATTTGCATTGCCGAGCGGGCTTTAAGAAGTGCGTTACCTTCAAAAGAATCGGCGTCTTCAACCACTTCGGGAAGAGGTTTTTCTAAATCGCGCTCACACAAAACCTCGTGTCCAAGTGGCTTTAAAATTCTTTCGAGTTCCTTTAATTTCTTCAAATTTTTAGTAGCTAAAATAAACTTCATTTTAATTAAACCTCATCGGGAAAAAGTCCGTCGGCAAACTCTCTTGCATCAAAGGGCATTAGGTCATCAATCTGCTCACCCACGCCGATAAGCTTAACGGGAATACCGAGTTCATCCATAATTGTTATAACAACGCCGCCGTGTGCTGTGCCATCAAGCTTAGTTAGCACAATACCTGTAATATCGGTAACCTCGCTAAACTGACGCGCCTGATTAACGGCATTTTGACCTGTTGCGGCATCAAGCACCAAAAGGGTTTCTTTTTTGCCTTCGCCCAAGGTTTTATCAATAACTCTATTCATTTTTGCAAGCTCATCCATAAGGTTTTTCTTATTATGAAGTCTGCCTGCAGTATCACAAATAATAACATCTGCCTTTTTTGCGGTGGCAGAAGCCATTGTATCAAAAACAACCGAAGCGGGGTCGGTGCCCTCTACGCTTTTAACCATAGGAACGCCTGCACGCTGGGCCCAAATGCCGAGCTGGTCAATAGCGGCGGCGCGGAAGGTATCTGCCGCACCTAAAACAACCTGCTTACCCTGCGCTTTAAAATTAGCCGCCATTTTACCAATGCTTGTGGTTTTGCCAACGCCGTTTACCCCGATAACCATAATAACGGTAGGACTTGTGCTAACATCTAAATTATTATCGCCGTTTAGCATTTCAAAAATAATATCCTTAAGCATACCGCGGATAAGAGCGGGGTCATCTACCCTTTCTTCCTTTACCTTCTCACGTAAAATATCGCAGATTTTGGTAGAGGTTGCGGCGCCTATATCACAAAGGATAAGGGTTTCCTCAAGCTCTTCAAAAAGCTCTTCATCTATCTTTTTAAAGCTGCTAAGCACCGAGCCAACCTTTTCCATAAAGCCTGTGCCGGTTTTTTTAAGCCCGTTTTTAATTTTGCTGAATAAGCCCATTAAAACTCTCCTTAGGGTGAGCAGTCAAACCCGAACCGCGTTTTAAAACGGTGGATTTTTGCTCACTTTTCGTTAAAATACTCGCCAATACGGTAGTATTGGCTGCGTTTTGTGCCTCAATTGAACTAAAATCCACACTTTTTAAAA
>JAFSDM010000043.1 GCA_017436225.1 Clostridia bacterium
ACTTTTTAAAATCTTTGACCTCAAAGAGAGGAGATTTTGGAGGATTTTTATTCGATTTAAGCGAAGCAAGGCTGACGCCTTGCAAGATTAAATTGGGTAAAAAGCGCCGAAATATGCCGCTTTGAGGCGGGTTCGGGTTTAACTGCTCACCCTAAAGAAAGTGATTTTATTGGCTTGTGTGAGAAAAAGTTATGCAAGGTGTTTGGTGGTAGCAAGGTATGTGAAAATTTTATTATTCAACAGGGTTTACACATTAATCGAAGGTTAAATAAAACCTAATATGCATCCGATTTTCACGGCAAAAGTGATTATCGGGTGCTTTTTTGTAATTTTATTCAAAATAAAATATAAAAAACCTTAAAAAACACTTGTAATTTGCCGCCAAATTTGCGATAATAGTAATATCTATAATTATGTATAAAGGGGAAGTATGTAATGACCGATTTTGAAAAAATGGCGGAACTTTTACTGCCTGATATAAACAAAACTCCCGATTATTATGAAAATATATATCCCGAGCGCAATTTGCCCGAGGGCGCCGCAGTTACCCGTATTGCCCCAAGTCCCACAGGTTATTTGCATCTTGGTGTGCTTTTTATGGCTCTTACTAACAGAATAACTGCCGACAGCACAGGCGGTTTAATGTTTATACGTATTGAGGATACCGACAAAAAGCGTGAGGTTCAGGGCGGTACAGAGGATATTGTAAACGGTCTTCACAATTTTGGTATTGATTTAGATGAAGGCTTTACCTTTGAGGGTCAAAAGGGCAGCTATGGTCCCTATCGCCAAAGTGACCGCGCAGAAATCTATCAAACATATGTAAAAGAGCTTATTAAAAAAGGTCTTGCTTATCCTTGCTTCTGCACCGCCGAGGAGCTTGAAGCAGTAAGAAACGAACAGGAGAAAAACAAAATTCGTACAGGCTACCACGGTGAGTGGGCAAAGCACAGAAACATAAGTTACGATGAGGCTAAGGCTTTAATTGATGAGGGCAAGCCCTATGTTGTTCGCCTTAAATCGGGCGGCAGTGAAGAAAGAAGAATTGTATTTACCGACGGTATTAAGGGCAAAATTGAAATGCCCGAAAATGATGAGGATTTTGTTCTTTTAAAATCTGACGGTATTCCTACCTATCATTTCGCCCACGCAGTGGATGACCATTTAATGCGCACCACCCACGTTATTCGTGGTGATGAGTGGATTTCTTCCACTCCCAAGCATTTGGAGCTTTTTAAAATTTTAGGATTCAAAGCTCCCAAATATGCCCACGTTGCTCCCATTATGAAAATGGATGAGGGCGGCAAACGCAAAATCTCCAAGCGTAAGGACCCCGAAGCGGCTGTTCGTTACTTTATTGAGGAGGGCTTCCCACCCGAAGCGGTTATTGAGTATCTTATGACCATCGCAAGCTCAGAGTTTGAGCAGTGGCGTAGAGCAAATAAGCTGGAAGACTACAAAAAGTTCCCCTTCAAGCTTAAAAAAATGAGCCTTTCGGGCGCCCTTTTTGACGGTCAAAAGCTTTTAGATGTATCTCGCAATATTATAAGTGTAAAATCTGCCGCCGAGGTTAGTGAGAAAATCACTGCTTGGGCAGAGCAGTTTGACGGTGAATTTGCAGCTCGCCTTAATAAGGATAAAGAATTTACAGGCAAGGTTTTTGCCATTGACCGTGATGTTCCAAAGCCAAGAAAGGATTTGGCAAAGTGGAGCGATGCTAAGGAATATTCAGCATATTTCTTCAGTGAAAGCTTTGTGCCTTGCTATGAGCCGCTTCCCGGTAAAATAGATAATAAAACCGCCGCCGAGCTTCTAGAGGCTTACCTTTCGGTTTATGACCCCGCCGATGAGCAAAGCGAATGGTTTGAAAAAATCAAAGGAATTTGCCCTCAGTTCGGCTTTGCACCTGATATGAAGGCTTACAAGGCAAATCCCGATGAATTTAAAGGCAATCCCGGTGAGGTTAGCACCGTTATTCGCCTTGCGGTAACAGGCAGAGTAAATACCCCCGATTTGTGCGGTATTATGAGAACTTTAGGTAAAGAAGAAGTATCAAACAGAATTTTAAAAGCAATTGATTACTATAAAAACTAAGGGGTAGGCCTTAAAACCAAAGCCATTCCCAAAGGAGTAAAAAAATGGAAGAATTAAATAAAAATGTTCCCGAAACCGAAGAATCGGAAGTAAGGGCAAGCAACTTCATTCACGATTTTATAGATGAAGATTTAAAGGAAGGGGTATATGACAAGGTTCAAACCCGTTTTCCGCCCGAGCCTAACGGTTATTTGCATATAGGTCACGCCAAGGCAATATGCATTGACTTTGGAACGGCCGAAAAATACGGCGGTAAGTGTAATCTTCGCCTTGACGATACCAATCCCACCAAGGAAGATGTAGAGTATGTTGATGCCATTATGGAAGATATTAAATGGCTTGGTTTTGAGTGGGATAACGTTTACTTCGCATCTGATTATTTTGATTACATTTACGAATGTGCAATAGAGCTTATTAAAAAAGGTCTTGCCTTTGTGTGCGACCTTTCACCCGAAGAAATGCGTGAATATCGCGGTACCTTAACCGAAGCAGGTAAGGAAAGTCCCTATCGCAATCGCTCTGTTGAAGAAAATCTTGATTTATTCCAGAGAATGACAAACGGCGAATTTGAAAACGGCGCCCGTGTTCTTCGTGCAAAGATTGATATGGCTTCCCCAAATCTTAATATGCGTGACCCCATTATCTACCGCATTATGAAGGTGCCCCATCACAGAACGGGTGACAAATGGTGCGTTTATCCTATGTACGATTTTGCGCACCCGCTCTCCGATGCTAAAGAGGGCGTAACCCACTCTCTTTGCTCGTTGGAATTTGAAAATCACCGTCCGCTTTATGATTGGTTCTTAAAGGCATTAGACATTAAAATGCCACCTCGCCAAATTGAGTTTGCTCGTATGAACGTAAACTACACCCTAACCAGTAAGCGTAAGTGCTTAAAATTGGTTCAGGATGGCTTGGTAAGCGGATGGGATGACCCCCGTATGGCTACTCTTTGCGGTATGCGCCGCAGAGGCTACCCCGCCGAAGCGGTAAGAGAATTTGTTGCAAAAATAGGCGTTTCCAAGGCATACAGCGTTATTGATTTTGCGCTTTTTGAGTCCTGTGTCAGAGATTACCTTAATCGCGAGGCAGACAGAGCTATGGCAGTTCTCCGCCCCTTAAAGGTTATTATTGATAATTACGATGAAAATACTACCGAGGAGCTTGAGGTTGAAATCAATCCCAATAAGCCCGAGCTTGGAACCAAAAAGGTTACCTTCTCTAAGGAAATTTTCATCGAGCAGGATGACTTTATGTTAGACCCACCCGGAAAATATTTCCGTCTTTGCCCCGCTAAAGAGGTTCGCCTTAAGGGTGCATACTTTATTAAGTACGCCTCATGTGAGCAGGATGAAAACGGCAATATAACCGCAGTTCACTGTACCTATGACCCCGCAACACGTGGTGGTGATGCTCCCGACGGCCGTAAGGTTAAGGGCACAATTCATTGGGTTTCGGCAAAAACTGCAAAGCCCGCTACCGTTCGCCTTTATGACAGACTCTTTATGGTAGAAAATCCATCCGATGAAGAGGGTGTTTCATCCTTTGCAGATAATCTTAATCCCGAGTCCTTGCAGGTTATTGAGGGCGCTTTAATCGAAAAGGATGTTGCATCTGCAAAAGCGGGTGATGTATTCCAGTTTATGCGCCAAGGTTATTTTGCAATCGACCCCGATTCCACAGAGGATAATATTATTATCAATCGCACCGTAGCGCTTAAGGATTCCTTTAACGCTAAAAAATAATCGAAAAAGGGGCTGAAGTAATTATGAAGGTCTTAGATATTTATAATTTTTTAAATGACCTTGCGCCCGTAAGCACGGCTCTTGAGTTTGATAACGTTGGAATTTTGGTTGGCGACCCTGATAAAGAGGTTAAAAGAGCGGTTGTTTGTCTGGATTGCACCCCTCAGGTTGTAAAACTGGCTTGTGAAAGCTCCGCCGAGCTTATAATTACTCATCATCCCGTTATTTTTGAACCCCTTAAAAGCCTTGTAAAAAGTGAAAGCAATGTGGTTTATAGCTGTATTGAAAAGGGTATTTCGGTAATATCTATGCATACCAATTTGGATGTTGCGGTAGGCGGTGTTAATGACTGCCTTGCAAACGCCTTGGAGCTTGAGAATATCGAACCCCTTGCAGATGATGATGGCTTTTGCTTTAGAAAAGGTGCCCTTAAAACCGAAATGTCAACAAATCAGTTTGCTGAATTTGCAAAGCAAAAGCTTGGCGGAAATATTAGATACACGGCGGTAGAAAAAAGCATTAAAACTGTTTCGGTTTGCGGCGGCGCAGGCGGAAGTGAGCTTGAAACAGCAATGAAAAACTCCGACGCATTTATAACCGCAGATATTAAGCATAATGTGTTTATTACGGCAATTGCAAATAATTATCCCTTATTTGATGCGGGGCATTTTCACACCGAAAGAGTGATTATAAAGCCCTTAACCAAAGCTCTTAGCGAGGGAATTAAAGCTATTGAATTTATAGAATTTAACAATGATGTAATAAAAACCCTATAAAAATTTAAAAAGCAGGTGTTAATATGGCAAAGAAAAAAAGAATTGGACTTTGGGTAACGGTTGGAATTTTAGGATTTGTAGTATTTTTACTTATAGGTAGCTTGGTTTTCGTGGAGGTTACCATTAGAAATCTTGATTCTACCTTAGATGAAAGACAGGTGGAGGTTGTAGCCGCGTATGAGGCAAGAACCGAGGCTGTAAACAAGCTTGTTAGCAAAATTAAGCCAAAAATGGATTTAGATGCCGATGCGTTTAAAACATTGGAGAGCGCTGAAAAGCTTCTAAAAGATGCAAACGATGTTAAATCCCGTTCAGAGGCAAATCTGGAAGTTGATAAAGCCATTGATAATTTGGTTTTTGTAATGCTAGATAAATATATGTATTTGAATACCCCTGAGGTTATAGAAATTGAGTCTGAAATTGATACTGCAAGAAGCAGAATTGTTTTAGCAACAACCAATTTTAACGATGTTGCAAAGGAATATAATTTTGCGGTTGAAAATTTCCCCGGTAATTTTCTTTCTAATATATTTAAACATACAACCACCGAAACCTTTAAAATTGTCGACTACGAAAATATAGTTTTTTAGGAGGTAAACCGTGAATAACGATTTTTATATCGAACCTCAGGAAAAAATCACATACCACTACAAGGGCAAAAAGTCTGAAAAGTTTAGTTTAAATTTTAAACTGCTGTCAAATATTAATAAACCTCTTTTATTTAATATACTTAATGTTTTTATAAGCGGTTTGCTTGGCGGTATTGCCTTTGCAATCGGCGCAACCGCCTATTTAAGCGTAAGCAACAAGCCATTGGGCGCCGCAATTTTTGCGGTTGGTATGTTTATGATTTTTGCATACGGTTTTGGTTTTTACACCTCTAAGCTTGGTTATGCTCTTAAGTCAAATAAAAGTCAAAACCTTTCTTTAATACCACTTTTTCTTGGTAACCTTATAGGTGCCATTGCCGTTGGCGGAATTTTATCAATAACAAGAGAGGCAGTTGCCGAAACCCTTTCAAAAAGGGCAAATCAAGTAACCGTTGTACAGGCTAACGATTCGCCGCTCAGCATAATTATTCTTGCTTTCTTCTGCGGAATTATTATGTTTGTAATTACCGATAATTATAAAAACGCAAAAAATGCAGCGCAAAGGTATCTGCCTTTATTTTTAGGAAGTATGACCTTCCTCCTTTGCGGATTTGACCACTTTGTATCAAGCGCATTTTTCTTTACAATCAGCGGTAGCTTAAATCTTAAAGGGCTTTGGTGCGTTTTACTCACCGCCTTGGGTAACTCACTCGGCGTTTTGGCAATTCCACTTTCGCACAACGCCGTAAAACTTTTACAAAAAAACAGTAAATAACAAATAACTGCGGTAAAAAGCAGAGAAAATAATTTTTAGGATGTGTTTAGATGAACGTTCAGGTTCTTGACAGAATTTTAGAGCAGTTAAACGGTATTATTGATACCGCCGATTTTAAAGCCAATGAGGATAAAACCGAGTTTAAAAACGAAAAGCTCGCATTTAAAATCAGTCATAATGAGGAGAAAAAGTTGCTTATTTTAGATGTTGCCTCGGTCGATGAAAATGGCGAGGTAGGTGAGTACCAAAATGCTTCTTCGTGGCTTTTTGAAAATGAGGAGGATTTGCGTGATGCCGACTCGGCAGGAATGGACTTTTTTGATACCTTAAAGGGTAAGGTTGGACTTAAAAACACCCGCATTAACCGAAACGGCGAAATTGCAATGCCAAGCAAGGAAAAAAGCGGAAGCTCTTATAACATTGAAGCATTTTGCGCTAAAATTCTTGCTATTTATCCTCAGCTTAAGGAGGTATACAAAAGCCATATTACAACCTATGGAACCTTCCTTTATGTTGACTTTTTCAAAACTCAGGTTGTGCCATACATTGAAGCCCTTTTAAATGAAAATAATAAAAAGAGCCTTAAAAAGGTTTTTTCCGTGCTTGATGACCTTTATGTAAACGGCGACCGCACCGTTCAAAATGTGGTTGTAGGCGTTGTCCTTTGCGGAGCAGTTAAGGATAATAAGGAGCGTTATGATGTTGCAATGGAAGCGCTTGCAGATTATCAGTATTTAAAGATAGCATTTTTCAATATTATTAATCGTTATAAAAGCGATAAAGCCTTTAGAGCAACGCTTGACTAATCCTATTTTGGTTAATTTTAAATAATTTGTTCCAAAAACTGCCTGTAAAACATAAAGAATTCGGTTAAAAGGAACAACAATTAAAAAAATTCAAAAAAGTGTTGACAGAACGGTATCGGATAGGGTATAATTTTAAATTGACAGGCCGGTAATTTATGTTATGTCTGATTCCGGATGAGCGGTTTAGTGTCAATGCCGCTTTAACAAATAATGGAGGAGGTTCCAAACTATGAAAAGAACATATCAGCCTAAGAAGTTGCATCGCAAAAAAGAGCATGGCTTTATGAAGAGAATGTCTGACAGAAACGGTCGTAAGGTTCTTGCTCGCCGTCGCGCAAAAGGCAGAAAGCAGCTTTCTTACTAAGTCATAAGACTTTTAGTACTTGGTTAAAAAGGCCACTTTATGGGGAAGATTCCCGAGAGTGGTCTTTCTGTTTAGTACGGAAACGGAATGATTTTTAGTGAAAACTCAAACCTTTAAGTTAAATAAGGATTTTAGGCGTTTGTATGGCCGCGGAAAAAGCTTGGTTTTCCCGTCGGTCGTTGTCTATTATCAAAAAAACCGTTTAAATACCTGCCGTATAGGTATAACTGCGGGCAAAAAGGTAGGTTGCGCGGTAAAGCGTAACCGTGCCAAGCGCGTAATTCTTGCCTCTTTTCGGGAATTATTGCCCCGCATTACTTCGGGCTACGATTTTGTTTTTGTAGCCAGAACCAAAACAGCTATTGTAAAAAGCACCGTTGTGCTAAACCATATGAAAAAAGCCTTTTTAAATGAAGGAATTATTACCGAATATGAAAAAAATATTAATTCGGACAGTTAAGTTTTATCAAAATCGAATTTCGCCAACCAAGCCTAAATGCTGTCGCTTTATACCCACCTGTTCTGCATACGCTATTGAAGCGTTAGAGGTCCACGGGGCGTTTAAGGGCATTTTATTAAGTCTTTGGCGAGTTTTAAGGTGTAATCCATTATGTAAGGGCGGGTATGACCCCGTTCCCCCTAAAAAAACAAGAAAATAAAAGCGCCTTTGGTAGCTTTTAATATAACGGAGATGAAGCTATGTTTGATTTTCTTTTAAAACCATTAGGTTGGATTTTGCAGCAGTTTGCATATCTTTTTAACGGAAGCTTTGCCTGGTCTGTTTTTATGTTCACCTTGGTTGTAAATCTTCTAATGATTCCCCTTAGCATTAAAACACAAAAATCCACAGTGGGTCAGATGCGTATCCGCCCCAAAATGGAAGCTCTTAAAAAGAAGTACGGCGATGATAAGCAGCGTTACAGCACCGAGCTTCAAAAATTATATCAGGAAGAAAACATTTCTATGTCAGGCGGTTGTCTTCCTATGCTCATTCGTTTGCCTATAATGCTTGGTGTTTATCAGGTTGTTTTAAGTCCGCTTAAATACATTGTTGGCGTTTCGGATTCTATTATTGAAAAAGCCACCACCCTTGCCTCAAAGGCAGGTATTATAAGCAACACCGCTTATCCACAGGTTGATATTATCAACAACTTAGGTCACAAGGGTCTTGCCGAGGTTTCTGATACTATTTCTAAGGAAATGGGCAATATCGATTTCAACTTTTTTGGTATTCAGCTTACCGATAGTCCTAAGTTTGATATAAACATTTTTTCCTCAGAGCCTGGTAAGGGCTTTGAGCTTAGCTGGCTTATTCCTATTTTGGCATTTGCCGCCGCTATGCTTACCAGTATTGTTTCTATGCAAATTCAAAAGCGCACCAATCCCGATGCCCCAAGAATGGGCGGTATGATGCTCACAATGCCCTTTATTTCGCTCATTATCGGTTTCTCTGTAAGCTGCGCAGCAGGCTTCTATTGGGCGTGCTCCAGCCTTATTTCGGGCGCAATTCAGTCATTGGTTCAGATTTATTACGGTCCTAATAAAATGATTGCCGCCGAACAGGCAAAGGCTTTAGTAAAGCGCAATAAGGAAGAAAATGCCATTAAGGCTAAAAAGGTTAATTCACCGGAATGATCCGGATATAAATTGGAGGAAATAGAGTTGATTAAAGAAGCAATCGGAGTAGCCGATACCATTGAGGAAGCCAAAGAACAAGCTATGGCAGAGCTTAACCTCACCATTGAGGATGATTACGATTTTGAAATTATTGCAACACCTAAGAAAAAAACATTCGGTCTTTTTGGCGGTAGCAGAGCACAGGTTAAGGTTTGGGTAGAGGTTGCAGACCCTAAGCCCGCAAAACAACCTAAGCACCAACCCAAAAAGGAAGAGAAAAAGCGTGAGCCTAAGGCTGAAAAACAGGTTGCAGCAAAGGCTAATGTAGAGCCGATTAAAGAGGTTGCAGCAAGCGAGATTGATGCCGCATCTCCCGCAGGTAAGGCAGTTAAATATTTACAAACAATTTTAGCAAAGCTTGGTTGTGAAGATATTACAATCACCGTTGCCGAAATTGAGGGCGGTTCTCAAATCACCCTTACAGGCGAAGGTCTTGGCGTTGTAATCGGTCACCGTGGCGAAACACTTGATGCACTTCAGTATTTGGCATCACTTGCCGCAAACGCAGGTCAAAGCGGTTATTATAGAGTAGTTCTTAATACAGGCGACTTCCGCGAGAAGCGTGAGCAAACCCTTATCGCTCTTGCAAAGCGTATGGCAGAGCAGTCTATCCGTAGCGGTAAATGCCGCACATTGGAGCCTATGAACCCATACGAAAGAAGAATTATTCACACCACCATTCAGTCTATTGAGGGCGTAACCTCTACTTCTTTTGGCGAGGGCAGCAACAGAAGAGTTGTTATTGCACCCGAAGGTAAGGAACCCCGTCCCCGCAATGATTACAGAAAATCGGGTCGTGGCGCACACGGCTCCAGAGGCGGCAGAAATGACCGTCGCGGCGGTGGTCGCAGAGAAGCATATAAGCCTCAAATTGACCCCGAACGCACACCCGTTAAGGATGCAGGAGCAATGCCGCTTTACGGCAGAATTGATAAATAATTAGTCAAAAAATATTAAAATTTTCACAATATTTTTATTGACAAACTGTTTATGGTTATGTATAATAGTTCTTGTGGCTTTAGTCACAAGAACTTATTGCGGGCCATTAGCTCAGTTGGTTAGAGCAACCGGCTCATAACCGGTTGGTCCGGGGTTCGAGTCCCTGATGGCCCACCAT
>JAFSDM010000006.1 GCA_017436225.1 Clostridia bacterium
AAGATTTTAAAAAGTGTGGATTTTAGTTCAATTGAGGCACAAAACGCAGCCAATACTACCGTATTGGCGAGTATTTTAACGAAAAGTGAGCAAAAATCCACCGTTTTAAAACGCGGTTCGGGTTTGACTGCTCACCCTAAAGGAGAATAATTTTGTCAAATATTCAAACAAGCTCTGATGCTTCGGTAAAATCGGCGAATGAAAAGAATTCATTCAGCCTTAAAAACCGAATTATCTGGACGGTGGTTTTTGTAATAATAGCCGCCCTTAGCGTTTGGGCGGTGGTGGCGCAGTCGGAAAGCTTTTCGCCCCAAAAATTTGCTCAGTTTGCGCTAAATTCCAATCCGTTTTGGCTCATATTAGCCGTTCTTTCAATGCTCGGCTTCATATTTTTTGAAGCCTTTGCGCTTATGTACATCTGCCGTGCGGTAGGCTATAAAACAGGTCTTAAAGGCGGCTTTGTCTATTCCGCCGCCGATATTTACGTTTCGGCAATTACCCCTTCGGCAACGGGCGGTCAACCCGCAAGCGCCTTTTTTATGATGAAGGACTCCATTCCCGTCACTCTTGTTACCGCCGCCCTTATTTCAAACCTTGTTATGTACACCTCGGCAATTGTTGTGCTGGGTCTTTTTGCGGTTTTTGCAAATTTTACGGCGTTTTTTGGCTTTAGCGTCGTTTCAAAGCTTTTAATTGTTGCGGGAATTGCGGTTCAGCTTGCGCTTTTATCCTTTTTCATTTTTCTGCTTTTCAAAAAAGGACTTATGCAGGCTATCTGTTTTTGGTTTATAAAGCTTTTAGGCAAGCTTCGCATTATCAAAAAGGTAGACCAAAAGATTTCAAAATTACAGAAAAAAATAGATGATTATTCAAAGCACACCGCACTTTTGCGCGGAAATAAAAAACTGCTTTTAATTGTTTTTTTATTTAATCTTTTACAACGGCTTTCTCAGGTTCTGGTAACGCCCTTTACCTATCTTGCATCGGGCGGCGAGCTTTCAAAGGCGTTTGATGTTTTTGTGACTCAAATTTATGTTTTGATAGGCTCAAACTGTGTGCCAATCCCCGGCGCAGTAGGTGTTACCGACTATCTTATGCTGGACGGCTTTAAAATGATGGGTATTGAAAATTATGAATTTTTAGAGCTTTTCAGTCGCTTTCTTTCATTTTATATGTGCATAATTATTTGCGGTATTACACTTATTTTCAGCTCAATTTCTTATTCCGATAAGAGAAGAAAAAGAAACAAAAATCAGGAGGTTTATTTGAAATGATAGGCATTTATGATTATACGGTTGTTTTAACCTATCTTTCCCTGCTTTCGGCGGGAACGGGCATTGTGGTTTCGTTAAGCGGTATGGGTCACCCATTTTTAGGAATATTTTTCCTGCTTTTTTGCGGACTTTGTGATGCCTTTGATGGTAAGGTTGCTTCAACCAAAAAAAGCAGAACCGATATGGAGCGTAAATTCGGTATTCAAATAGACTCCCTTTCCGACCTTATTGCATTCGGTGTTTTACCCGCTTGTATAGGCGCGGCTTTTATCCGAGTTTCTTATGCTTTAGCCGCTCTTAACGGCAATGGTGGTAACTGGTACACCATTTTATTAAAGGTGTTTGTTTTTGGAATGCTCATTCTTTACATTTTGGCGGCTTTAATTCGCCTTGCCTACTTCAATGTTACAGAGGAGGAGCGTCAGGAAACCGAAACGGGAGCCAGAAAATATTATCTTGGCTTGCCTGTAACCTCGGCTTCAATAATCTTCCCCACCGTAGCGCTTTTGCAGTATCTTATCCCCGCCGACCTCACTTGGATTTACATTGTGGCGGTGGTTATTACCGGCGTTTTGTTTGTTACACCCTTTAAGCTTAAAAAGTTAGGCCTTAAGGGCATTTTAGTGCTTGTGGGAATTGGCGCCGCAGAATTTATAGCACTCATTATTGCCTTTATTTTAAGACACAGATAACCGCTTATGACAAATAACAAAAAAGGCGCTTTATGGTTTTTATACCATACCGCCCTTGGCAGAATTATTTTAAAACCGCTGGTCAGCAGACCTGTCTCAAAGCTTTGCGGAGCGTTTTTAAGCAGCCGCCTGTCAAAGCCGCTTATAAAGGGCTTTGTAAAGGGCAATAACATAAATTTGGCCGATTATAAAGCCACAAATTTTAAATGCTTTAACGACTGCTTTTGCCGTGAAATAAAGCCCGAGCTTAGACCCATAGATATGGAAAAATCGCACCTTATCTCCCCCTGTGACGGACTTCTGAGCACCTATAAAATAACTGCCGACACCGTTTTACCAATAAAGCAAAGCTCCTACACCATAAAGGCACTTTTGGGTGATGATGAAATTCATAAAAGCTACGAAAACGGCATCTGCCTTGTTTTCAGACTCTCGGTAAACCATTATCACCGCTACTGCTTTTTAGATAATCTTAAAATTATTAAAAATAAATTTTTAAAGGGCAGGCTTCATACCGTGCGCCCCGTAGCGCTTGAGCGGTATCCCGTTTTCCAACAAAACTGCCGTGAGTACACCGTAATGCAAACCGAAAATTTCGGCACCGTTACACAAATTGAGGTTGGCGCAATGCTTGTTGGCAAAATTAAAAACCACCATACCTCGGGCGAGTTTTTAAAGGGCGAAGAAAAGGGTATGTTCCTTTACGGCGGCAGTACAATAGTTGTGCTTTTGGAAAAAAACGCAGCTGAGCTTGACCCCCGATATTTTGAAAACACCGAAAAGGGCATCGAAACGGACGTTAAAATGGGCGAAGCGCTTAATATTTAAGTTTTAAATTTAATAAAATCTATCTTGCAAAGGCAGAGTGAAATCACTCTGTTTTTGTTTTTATTAACGTCCCATTTCTTGACAAGCTACACCGAAAACTGATATAATATTTTTATAATTTTTAAAAGGTGGTGACTGGGCTTGAGCAGTATTTATCCTTATTTTTATATGATAGCGCGGTGGATTATTGCGCTTAGCTCGGTAGGTCTTGCTCTTGCTTGGGTCAGCTACTTTGTTAAAACGGCATACCGCCGCTCTCCGCTTGCTGTTTTCACATCTCCCGATGGAAAAACGCTTGACGTCTTCGCCACCGAAAATATTATAGGGCGCACTTTAAACGCCGATATAAGCATACCGCTAAAAAATGTGCAAAAGCGCCACGCTCTGCTTAGTTTTAAGAGCGGTCATTGGGTACTTGCCCCGCTTGATGGCAGGATTGCCATAAATTTGCAAAATGTCAGCCGCCCCGCTCCGCTGGACTACGGCGACACTATCACCATTGGCGGACAAACACTTACCTTTAAGTATAAAAACATAGACGATATTTCATCTAAAAGGGAGCCTAGCGGCTTTTTGCCAACCTTTTTGCTCACAATTTTTCAAATTTTCATCTGCCTTTGCATTCTGCTTCGATTTGCCAAGGGGTTAAATCCCTTTATCCCCATCGCCTTTCTTGCCCTTATTGGCGGCGAGTGGGCTTGGTTTTTGGTAAATAAAATTTTTAAAAGGGGCAAAATGCTTTTAGAAATCCCTGTGCTTTACCTTTCCACCCTTGGGCTTGCGGTTTGCGCCTGCTCATTGCCCGAAGAGCTTTTAAAACAGATTATTTGTTATATTGCGGGTTTTGCGGGCTTTGTGATTTTTACTCTGCTTTTAAAATTTCAAAGCTTCTGGTTTAAAATTCAGCGTATTATTATGCTGCTTTCTTTAGCGCTTTTATACTATACCGCATTTTTTGGAAGTAGAATAAATAGCGCAAGAAACTGGCTTAAAATAGGTAACATTTCCTTTCAGCCGTCCGAGCTTTGTAAGGTTGCTTTTGTAATTTCGGGCGCGATAACCCTTTACTATCTTCAAAAAAACACCCTTCGCCGATTTGAATTTTTGGTATATTCGGCGCTTTCTATGGGTGCGCTCGCCATAATGCTTGACTTTGGCGCAGTTGCAATTTTCTTTATTGGTCTTATGGTGATTTTAACCCTGAGAGGTGAGCATCCGCTAATTTTAGGTGGAATTTTTGGCGCCGCCGTAGTAGGTGTTGCAGGGATTATATGGCTCTACCCTTACGTTGCACGCAGATTTTCGGTGTGGCTTCACGCTTGGGAATATGCAAATAGCACAGGCTATCAGCAAACACGCACTATGATGGCATTTGCAAGCGGCGGTCTTTTGGGGGTTGGCGGCGGCAACGGAAATTTAAACCAAATCCCCGCCGCCGAAACCGACTTGGTTTACGGAATTATAGGTGAGGATTGGGGCGCTATTGTCGCCTTCACCGCCGCTTTTTGCATTATTGCAATCTGTCTTTACGGCTTTAGACTTGTAAAAAATTCCACTTCTGTTTTCAGTGCGGTTACGGTTGGCGGCTCTATGGCTATGCTTGTTTTTCAGTCGGCGCTGAATATTTTCGGCTCGGTGGATATGCTTCCTCTAACGGGTGTCACTCTTATTTTTGTAAGCGTTGGCGGTACAAGCCTTATTTCTGCTTGGCTTATGCTCGCATTTTTTAAGGCGGCGGAGCTTCATAAAGAAAATACGGCGCAGTGGAGGTACAGTGAGGATGAATAGACTTTTAAAACGCTCCTTTATTTTAATAGCCGTTATTTTGGCCTTTACTGCGGGAATTTTGCTTTACTATTTTTCGCTTGCGGTAAACGGCGGAAAATGGGCAACCTACCCCGCAAACAAGCACATTTATTCCGACGGAATTTTAATAAAAGCGGGAGATATAACCGACCGAAACGGCACGCTTTTGGCATATACCGAAAACGAAAAACGCCTTTATAATAAAGATGCCGATATTCGCAAGGCAACCGTTCATACCGTTGGCGATTTAAACGGATTTGTGGCTAGCGGTATGCATTCAGCGTATCTTAAAGAGCTTTGTGGCTACGATACCGTAAACGGAGTTTATAATTTAAGCGGCAGGGGCAATAACATTGAACTGACCTTAGATAGTAAGCTTTGTGTTACCGCCTACAAAGCGCTTGGCAGTTACTCCGGTACGGTGGGTGTTTATAACTACAAAACCGGTGAGCTTGTTTGTGTTGCCAGTACCCCCACCTTCGACCCCGCAAGCGACACTAAGGAAAACGCAAAAGGCGTTTACGTAAACCGACTTTTATCGGGTGTTTATGCACCGGGCTCTATTTTTAAGCTTGTTACCGCCCTTTCGGCGCTTGAAAATATTAAGGACCCTTATGAGCTTGAATTTTCTTGCAAACACGGTGTTACAATTGCGGGCGAGTGGCTCAGCTGCCTCGGAAATCACGGTAAAATCGGTTTGGATAACGCTTTGGTACACTCTTGTAACGCATTTTTTGCCCAAACGGCTTTAAGGCTTGACCGAAGAAAGCTAACCGCCACCGCCGAAAAGGTTGGCTTTAATAAAACCCTTAAAATGGACGGCATAATCTGCAGCGAAAGCAGGTACGAGGTTTCATCCTCAAACGATATTGACTTTGGTTGGTCGGGTATCGGTCAGCACAACGACCTTGTAAACCCGTTTCAGTACCTCACCTTTATGGGCGCCATCGCAAATGGCGGAAAATGCGTGGAGCCGTATGTAATTAATAAAATAACCTCGCCAAACGGCATCGCCATAAAAAAAGCAAACCCCTCTACAAAAACACTTATGGACCCTGATAACGCTAAAGCCCTTACCGAAATGATGCGCAACAACGTTAAGCAGAATTACGGTGATTGGCGTTTTTCGGGACTTGAGGTTTGTGGTAAAACAGGTACCGCCGAGGTTGGTGATAATGCCACGCCGCACTCGTGGTTTGTTGGCTTTTGCAAAAATCCCGAAATCCCTTACGCCTTTACGGTTATAGTGGAAAATGCGGGCGCAGGAAATGGCGCCGCCACAAAAATAGCCGCCACCGTGCTTAAAAAAGCACAAAGCTTAAAATAAAGACACACTTTTAAAGTTTATAGTTTACGTTTGCCTTGCGGCAAAACTATCAGATGCTACGCATCACTATCGGCGACCTTGTCGCGTTTTTTAAAACCACAACTTGCAAATAATTCCATATCAAAACGTTTGCTAAGCAAACCGACAGTTTTTGCGAAGCAAAATGATAGTTATAAGTTTATAGTTGGTGTTCGCGCGTGCGCGCATATAAAAATTATTTAAATTATTAAAATTATTTAATTTCTTATTATGTGTTCGCTTGTTGGTCGTTTGTTGGTCGTTTGTTGGTCGTTTGTTGGTCGTTTGTTGGTCGTTTGTTGGTCGTTTGTTGGTTGTTTGCCCATAAAAAAATAAACCCTTGCCTTTGATTTTTCGCTATTTTAAAGGGTTTTCAGCCGATTTTTTGTTGGTCGATTTTTTGCATTTTGTTGTTCGCTTGTTGTTCGGTTGATGTTCGGTTGCCGGTTTCTGTCTGCCAATCAGTCAGTAAATTTTAAATTGTTTTTGTATAAAAAACTCCCCCTTTTATACAAAATAAAATCAATCTCCCCGCCCTTTAAAAATTGATTTTACCTTTTCGGAATTAATAATACCACAAATTTTCAAATTTTTCTCCCCTCTAAAAAACCCACCCTTTCAAAGGGTGGGTTTTTTATCAAAGCCGAAGGACTTTGATGTAATCGCCGCAAGGCGTATGTAATCACGCAAAGCGTGTATGTCATCGCCGTAAGGTGTATGTTATCTAAAGCGGTTTGCCGCTTCTTGGAATATTATATCTTTGTACAGGTGTTTTGTTTGGAATTGGTGTTATTATTGATTTAATAATGCTGTTCTTTAAGCCGAATCCTTATTATCCATAAAACTTGTAGGGGACGGCGCCTCGACGTCCCGTAATAAAATTATACAAATTATTGAAATTGAAGATGAAATTATGGGTCTAATTTGGCCGTCCCCGGACGGGGAAGGGGGCCCAGCGTACGCTGGGGGAAGGGGAGATAAAAAGATTAGAACTAGCTTTATTTTAACGTAAATTCAAAAGAGCAAAAACCATTAAAAACCGCGTAAATAAAGGCTTTTTGCTATGAAATTTCTCCCCTTCCACCGCCGTTCGGCGGTCTGACAGCCCCGTACCCCTCTGTCGGCTTCGCCGACATCTCCCCTTCTCTGGAGGGGAGTCTGCCCCTT
>JAFSDM010000044.1 GCA_017436225.1 Clostridia bacterium
AACATGACATTGAACGTGTATGCCCATGCAGCTCGCGACTCCAAACGGAACTGTGTGAAACTTCTTGACAAATTAGAGACCGGTTAAGCCTCAAAACCTTCCCTTAAAATCATCAAAATCAACAGCATATAAGCAAAAAACTTTCCCTTAAAATTTCTCGTAAGGGAAATTTTAAGGGAAATTCCATGTCCAAACCTAAGAAAAACCGCGAAAAAGCCCGTCAATTCAAGGGTTTAGGAAATTCTGGTTTGAAAAAACTTTTTAAATTTCTTTTGGCTGTTGCTATCTATATTATATATCACATAGTGTCCTAAAAAACGGACAGAAAAAATCACCCGACCGATTGCTTTTGGTCGAGTGATTTTGTAATTTATTATTTTTTAATCTAAATCGGGGGTGATGTGGCTTAAAATTCTTTCAATTCCTGCGGCATCAACCTCGCGGGGGTTGGTTGCGGTGCAGGCATCCTCTAAAGCGGAGCGGATAATATTTTCCCTTTCGGCTTTAAACTGCTCCTTGGTTACACCCGCCTCCCAAAGGGTTGCGGGCATATCCATACGGCGCATCATATGCTTGATTTCCTCAATAAGGCTTTCCACCGCAATGCGAACGTTATCGTGCGGGAGCCCGATTTTACGGGCAATATCGGCATACCTCTCGGCGGCATCGGTAGGATTATTACCAAAACAGGCGCGAAGGTGGGCGTTATAACGAATTACGTGGGGAAGCAAAAGGGCGTTTGCTCTGCCGTGCGGAATATGGAATTTGGCGCCCAAGGCGTGAGCAATACCGTGGTTTATGCCAAGTCCAACCTCATTAAAAGCCATACCTGCAAGGCAGGATGCAGAGTGCATTTTCTCCCTTGCTACAATATCATCTCCGTGCTTAAAGGCAAATGGAAGATACTTAAATGCTAAAAGCAGAGCTTTTTCTGCCAAGGCATCGGAAGCGTCGTTATTGCTTAGTGACACAAGCGCCTCAAAGGCGTGGGTTATAACGTCCATACCCGTATCAGCGGTGACTGAGGGCGGAGCCGACAAAACAAGCTCGGGGTCTAAAATTGCTAAATCGGGAATAAGCTGTTCATCTACAAGGGGGTACTTTCTGCCCTCGGCAGTATCGGTAACAACGGCAAATTTGGTAACCTCGCTACCCGTACCGCTTGTGGTGGGAATGGCAATAAGCTTTAAATCGCCCATACCCGATTTTTCACCCATTAAAACAATCGCCTTTGCGGCATCAATAGCCGAACCGCCGCCAAGAGCTATTACAATTTCGCCGCCGTTTTCGGTTATGAATTTAAGCCCCTTTGCTATAAGCTCGGTTGTAGGGTCGGGGGTTATTTCATCGAAAATGGCTATATTTTTATAGCCCTGCATTTTGTCGGTAATTTTATTTATAAGACCGGAAGAAATCATAAATTTATCGGTTATGATTACTGCCGATTTTCCATTAAATTCATATAAGGTGTCGAGAGCGTTTACGTTAAAACGAACCTCGGTTCTAATTTTAAACCTATTCATAAAAAACTTACCTTACAATACTTAATTTATCTCCGTTTTTAAGACCCGCCGCATTAGCATCGTCGGTATCTAAATGCATCTCTAGTCGGAAATCCTTATGAACGCGAACCTGAACATCAAAAAATCTTGTTCTACGTGCGCCTACTGCATCAACATCAACATATTCATTATCCTTAACGCCAAATTTTTCGCCATCCTCAAGGCTCATATGAATGTGGCGGTTGGCGATAATGCAACCCTCCTTAAGAGTTACGACCCCCTTAGGACCTATTAGGGTGATGGGTGCAGAGCCTTCGATTTTACCGCTTTCCCTTACGGGAGGCGAAACCTTTAGAGTAAAGGCATCGGTGCGAGAAATTTCAACCTGAGAAGCAGAGCGAACAGGACCTAAAACCCGCACCTTTTCAATTGGGCGAAGTGAGGGGCCAACAATTGTAAGCTGTTCCTTACAGGCATACTGACCGGGCTGAACCAAATCCTTGAACGGGGTAAGCTCATACCCTGCGCCAAAAAGCACCTCAACGTGCTCCCTTGAAAGATGCACGTGGCGGTTTGATATACCAAGCGGAATATCGCCCTCGTTTGCATTAGTTTTTTCTAAAGCCTTTAAAACGGCTTCGGTAATAGCAGAAATGTTTAAATCCATTATATACAATCCTTTCGAAAAGGTGGAGAGTCTTTTTTCTCCCCTTCCACCGCCGTTCGGCGGTCCCCCGCCTGACGGGCGCCTGTCCCCTTTGTCACTTCGTGACATTTCCCCACACTGTGGGGAATCATCCCCGTCCGGGGACGGCCTAAAGGGGTAATTTTAATCACACGAATTAAGATAAATTTGTTCAGATTGCCGTTTTGAGTGAGCGGTGCTGTACTAAAGTACCGCCCCGAACGAAAAAACGGTGAGATGGGCAAATTTATATTATTCTGAAGTTGTCGGCGAGTACACAGCGACGCTTTCTTGTAAAGCTTCTTGCCGAAGTAATGCCCTCACCGGTTGGACCTGCTATGGTAAAGGTTGTGTGACCCTCACCGCCAAAACCAATGCCTGCATAGGAGGGTGCATTTTTAACAAAAATGGTGGTTTCAACTGCGGCGGCAAAGCGGGAAAGATTATCAATATTCTTTGAGTGCATATGGGCGGTGTGGCGGTTTCCGTGCTCTGCCTTAACTGCAAGCTCAATAGCATCATCAATATTAGAAACGCCAACGATTGGTAAAATAGGCATCATAAGCTCTTCCTGAACAAAGAGGTGGTCGAAGCCTGTTTCGCAGATAACGCAACGAACATCATCGCCAACCGAAACACCAATCATACCAAGCAAAACCTTGGCATCACGACCAACACATTTGCGGTTTACGGTCTTTTTGGTTTTGCCTGTTTTTTTATCGGTAACGTCTACCAAAACAATCTCTGCCAAGGCGTCTGCCTGTGCGGAAGAAATAAGGTAAGCGCCGTTTTTCTGCATTTCTGCAATAAGTCTATCCTTAACGTTATTGAAAACGAAAACTTCCTTTTCTGCAATACAAGGAAGGTTGTTATCGAAGGTACAGCCGTCGATTATATCCTTACCTGCTTTAACTATATCGGCGGTATCATCAACAATAACGGGTGGGTTACCTGCGCCTGCGCCGATAGCCTTTTTACCTGATGAAAGCACCGAGCGAACAACACCGGGACCGCCTGTACATACCAAAAGGCGGATTGCGGGGTGTGTTTGCATAATTTTTGCAGAGTCCATAGTGGGCTTATCCATAGATGCAACAAGCACATCGGGACCGCCCGACATACGGGAAGCGCGGTTTACAAGGTCAACCGCATAGTTGGAAACACAAATAGCGCCGGGGTGAGGGTTGAAAACAACGCCGTTACCTGCGGCTATCATACCAATGCTATTGCAGATTACGGTTTCGCTTGGGTTGGTACTTGGAGTAATAGCGCCAACAACACCAAACGGTGCCATTTCGGTTAGAGTTAAGCCCGAGTCGCCCGTTTTAGCTTCGCTTACGATATCTTCGGTGCCGGGGGTTTTATCGGCAACAAGCATATGCTTTGCGGTTTTATGGTCTACTCTGCCCATACCGGTTTCTGCAACGCCCATTTGAGCCATAACTGCGGCTTCGGCACGGGTGAGCTCACGAATAGCGGTGATGATTTTTTCACGCTTTTCAACGCTCATAGCTCGAACCGCCTTATAGCCCTCGGTTGCGGCATCAATAGCTTCGTTCATATCGGAATAAATACCAAGAAGCTTTCTGCCCTCAAAGTGAGTGCTTGTATATGAAGCAGTAGAAGAAGCGGCGGCAGAATTACCAAGACTGCCCACAACCTCTCTAACGATTTTTTCAATATCTGACCTGCTTATAGCTGCCATAATACCAAACCCTTTCAAAATCTTTATTAAAAACTTTACTCTTCTCTTTCAAAAACTAAAGTTGTATTTGTTTTTTCAAAAACCTCTTGCCACTTGTCACCCGGGTATTCATCCGTTACAACTGCATCTACATCGGCAAGGGAACAAACCTTAACAAAGGAAACCTTATCAAACTTTGTAGAGTCAACCGCAAGCACCTTTTTGGTGGCGGAAGCGAAAAACGCTTTTTTAATTTGACTATCACGCTCGTTGGAATCGGTAACTCCGTTTTCGACATCAATACCCTTACAAGAGCAAACCGCTATATCTACATGGAAGCCCTCAACCATTTTTTCGGCTTGGTAGCCAACCAGCGAAAGACCGCCCTCTTTAAGAGTGCCGCCTGTGGAGATTACCGTCCAATCCTGCTTATTACAAAGCTCTAAAAGCGCTTCTATTGAATTTGTAATAAGAGTGATTTTTTTGCGATTTGATATTGCCTTTATAATATTAAGGGCGGTGGTGCTTGCATCAAGCATAATGTAGTCGCCATCTTTTATCATATCGGCAATAATGGTGGCGATTTTTTGTTTCTTTTCAACGTTTGACTGCTTACGAATATGGAACGGTAAATCTGTATTAAAGTTTTCTACCTTTACCGCGCCGCCATAGGTTTTTTTTGCAAGGCCATCGTTATCCAGCTTTTCTAAATCGCGGCGGATTGTTTCTTCGGTAACGTCAAATTCACGACTAAGGTCGCTGACTACAACCTTACCCTCCATAGAAAGCTTGCTAAGAATTGCATTTCTGCGTTCTATTGCGAGCATAAATCGGTTCCTCCCGTAGTTTTTATTTAAACTAGACTAGAGAATACTCTGCCAAAGCTTTTTATCAGGTCTTGGAATTACAGAGCTGTCAAGGAACATTCCTCTACCCTCAGCCTCGCTCTCGGCGCGTTCAATAGCGGCGGTAACAGCCGAAACGCTGCCTGTGAGCAGTAGATAGGATTTTCCGCACATACCCCTTGCAAGTCGAAGCTCAATAAGCTCTACAAGGGCGGTTTTTGCGGCGGCATCTGCCGCTACTATTGCGGTTGCCGCAGAAAAGCTTTCCATAACTCCAAGCGCTTCAACACCCTCGGGTGCGGTTGCGCCGTAGATGGCAGAGAAAATAGACTCGTGCGGATTACCAAGCACAAAGCTATCTATAACCTTTTGTGAAAACTTTGCTTTAGCCGCATCTACAGATGCTTTAACGGCACTGATTTCGCCGCTTATTATTACAATATATTTACCGGGACAAACGGTGGAGCATTCTACAATTTCAACCTCGGCGGTTTTAATCATTGTGTCGGCGCCGTTCATACCTGTTGAAACGGTTTGAAATTCAACCATTCCTATTGCTTTACCCATAGTTAATTTACTCCTTTAGAAGCTACTACAATAAATTTCTCATTAACGTCGGTTACAACACCTGTTATAGAGCTATGAATATTAACGCCTAAAGCGTTTTCATCTGCGGCGGCAATAACATCGCCAACCTTTACGGTGTCGCCAACCTTTACAGTGGGCTCTGCCGCCTTGCCTATATGCTGTGAAAGCAAAAGCTTAACCTTTTTAGGGGTATATTCGCTTTCATCAAGCGGGGCAGAATGATTATATTCAGAAAGTCCAAGCCTTGCGGTAAGGCGTGATTTTAAAATGTATCTGCCGCGGCGTTCTTCCTTAACGTAAGGCTCAGAGGCCTCAGGAACGGGGATTTGCGCCTTTCTAAGCTCGCCCTTTACTATGCCCATAAGGGTACGGGGGTTAAGACCCTGAAAACAGGAATACATCTCGCAAAGACCGCAACCCGAACAGAAAAAGGTGCCAAGATAAGGGGCAGGGTCGTTGGTGGTGCCGCTTGAAATATTACGCATAAATTTATGCGGCTCAATGGGGTGACCTAAAAGATTTCTTGGGCAAAGGTCGGTACACATTTTGCACTGACAACAAGCCGACATAGCTCTTTTAAGAGAAACCTTTGGGTTATTTTGACGCTTTTTAATTACGTATTGGTCGGGCGGTAAAACCAAAATAGCGTTAGAGGTTTTGGTGATTACATCGCTCTCACTTACAATACTGCCCGTCATAGGACCGCCGTTTATAAGGGCGTATTCCTTAATTGTTGCGCCGCCTGCAAGCTTAATAACCTCCTTAACGGTTATTCCAAGCGGAACCTTAAGTGTTACGGGATTTTTTACAGCGCCCGTAACGGTTATGTATTTATGGGTAACGCCCGCGCCGTTTTTAATGGCGTAATAGGCGTTGAGTATGGTTTCTACGTTGAATACGGTAACGCCAACTTCAATGGGAAGCTTACCTGCAGGAACCACACGACCCGTTGTTTCATATATTGTTACGACCTCATCACCTGCGGGATAAACCTCAGGCAAAAAGCCGATTTCTACTGATTTAAAATCGCCGAGAAGCGCCTTTACAGCCTCTACCGCCTTTTTATAAGAAGGCTTAATTGCAACGATGGCACGCTTTGCGCCAACCGTTTTACGGACTGTATCCAAGGCGGATAAAATCTCAAACGCATATTCCTGCATAACCTGACGGTGAAGCTTAAGCAAGGGCTCACACTCCGCACAGTTAAGCAGCACTGTATCGGCATTATCGTTCAGCTTGGCATAACAGGGAAAACCTGCGCCGCCCGCACCGACAACACCGCTATTTTTCAAAATTGATTTAAGTTCGGAAATGTTCATAAAAATCAGTCTTCCATAAGTCCAATAGAATTATCTACAATACCTACTATTGCCGCATCTACGGGTGCGTTTGCCATATCACAGCCAATTCTTGCTGCGCTGCCTGTGGCTACTAAAACAATTTCGCCAATACCTGCACCAACATTATCTACCGCTACGATGCGACCCTTGGCTTCCATATTTGAAAGCGGCTGGACAATCATAAATTTGCTGCCAAGCAGCCCTTCGTTTTTTCTAGTGGCAACTACGCTGCCAACTACCTTTCCGACAACCACGAGGAAATACCCCTTTCCGGTTAAAATTAGAAAATTTTAATGTTTGCGAAGCAAACTGATAACCTTCGCCGTAAGGCGAAATGATAATTATAAACTGTAAATTGATAATAGCCTGCCCTTTCGGGCGGATTATTTAAAACCCGCCCGTAAAACAGTAAAAGAAATGTTTCCCAAGATTATTTAAGAGAAGGTAAAATCTTCTCAACATCTGCGTGAGGTCTTGGGATTACGTGAACTGCTACGAGTTCGCCGAGCTTGGAAGCTGCTGCAGAGCCGGATTCGGTTGCTGCTTTAACTGCTCCAACGTCGCCTCTAACCATAACAGATACAAGACCGCTACCGATTTTTTCGGTACCGATAAGCTCTACGTTAGCTGCCTTTACCATAGCATCTGCTGCTTCGATAGCTGCAACTAAGCCTCTGGTTTCTACCATACCTAATGCTTCGAGTGCCATTTGAGTTTCCTCCTTAATAAAATAATCAATATGCATATCAATTACCGCAAAGCGGAAATTAACAAAAGTTTGGGTGCTTAATTATTTAAGCTTGGGTAAAATTTTCTCAACGTCTGCGTGAGGTCTTGGGATTACGTGAACTGCTACAAGCTCGCC
>JAFSDM010000045.1 GCA_017436225.1 Clostridia bacterium
CAGCCCAATTACAGGAATTGCAATCGCAAAAATACCAATTTCTCTAACCAAGCGAACATTATCCTTTTGGAAAGGAGTAGTATTTTCGGATTTTTTGAAAATCTTATTTAAGTTGCGGAATACCATAGCCATCAATGCAAGGATAATTACTGAACCGATACCGAAAATGACAAAAGTAGCGGTATCAATCTTACCATCAACAACGGGAGCATTGACTTCAAATCCGTAAACTTCGAGATTTGCGCCACAACATTCCTTTGCATCGAAGCCGACAAAGTATCCAACCAAGTTCGGTGCTGCAACAGAACAAATGATAGCGGCAATCATAAGAGCTACTCCAACCCAATGGAATACCTCTAAAATTTTTGTAATGACCTTACCAAGCGTATTAAGTTTTTTCATTGCTTTGATCCTCCAAATAAAAAATGTGTTTTTGGTTAACCATGAATATTATAACACAACAATTTATGTTTGTCAATATGTTTTTAATGTTAGTCGATAACTTTTTTTGTTATTGACATTAAAACAGCCCTCGACCCTTTCAGAACGAAGGCTGTTAATCTATAATGATTTGCTATTCCTCGCTGTCCTTTTGCACCTCAATTGCCAATCTCGCTCCAAGGCGGAAGGCGTATTCGAAGATGGCTGCTTCGGCAAGGCTTACGTACTCGTCCCAACAATCGTGGAACTTTTCAAATATCTCCTTTTGTTCGTCTGTCATCGTTTTGAGCAAGTCATCGTGATGCCGAGCCATATATTCCATAAGCTCTTTCATTTCGGGAGAGTTGTTGCGGCTATCCTTTTGCGGTACGATGCTTCCGTGCCATAACTCAATGATAACCGATCTCATACGAATATCACCTCCCGCAAAACGATTTCTTCCGCGCTTGCCTTGATGTTGTTCATCTCGGCAACCCAACGGAGCATATCGTGGGCTTTCAAATCCTCATCAATGCCTCTTTCGTCAGCAAGCCGGGTGATGATACTTTCTACCATTTGCTTGGCTTCAAGATCAATCTCATAGAGCCGTTGATTGAGCGTACCTTCCAAGAGAAGATTGGTGTAACGACCTTTGCGATGCTCTTTGAGATATTTGAGGTGCAATCTTCCGTACTTGCCGATCTCCTTTTGTTCGGGGAGTTCAAGCAGGGGGTAGTATTGCTCACCTCTGAGTTCGTAGGTAATTCCGTTCTGTTTAATGTATTTTTTCATTTTTTGCACCTTCCTTTCCTTTGGTGCTTTTAGTGTACTATAAGAACAGAAAATCTGCAAATGTGCAAAAAAGAAAAATACGAGAAACACCGAAATGTTCTCGTATTTTTCTTCGCCTCCGCAATGCTCGTTATTCTTAATTCTCAGAAACTGTCCTTAAGAACGAGCAGCAGAAGAACGAGATTTTTTGGTTCGAGTGTTCATGACGAATGTGTCGAAACTTATATTCGTACCAAAGTGGCACAAGGGCTCAAAAGAAGCCCCGCACGAGGCGGGGCAAGGCAAGATCTATTCTGGAATACTGTTCACAATATCAAGAAGTTTGACAAAACGAGAATTTCGATTAAGCTCCTCAATACATTTATCAGATAGTTTGTTTTGTAGTTTCTTTTTAATGATATCCTTGCGAATTCGTTGTTTGAATTCACGCTTCTTTACAATCGGAGAGCAAACAACAATCGGATGGCAGTTTTCATCGTCCGTTTCTCTGTTCAAGAGATCAATATAATACATAATAGAACTCTCAACCGAATCCATCGCTTTATCGTCTTCACCGATGGCAAGATAAGCTTGAGCGAGTAACAAATAACAATCGCCGGAATCGAAATCGTGATAAGGAGGAGGACATTCATTCTTGAAGATGACATTCAAAACCTTAAAAAACCTTTCATAGACCTCAATGGCTTCTGCATAATTTCCATTGTTGTAATATGCTTTGCCCAAACAAGCAATATTGTTTTCAAAGGCTTGGAGCGAATAATCAATATCACTGCACAAATAAGTGGCTTGACGCTCGTAGTTTCCCATATATTCATTTACAATCGCCATAGTGGAGTATAGCGTAAGATCTGTTCGGACGGGAAAGTTACGAGCTTCGGTGGTGGCTAAGTCAAATTTCTTATTTGCACTGTATAAGAACACTAAATTCTGTCGTGCCCACAAAATATCCGAGACATTCTTTGAATTGGTGATTATGAAATTAGCCTGTCTGATCGTTTCGGGAATGATTGCTTCGGCGCGCTCTTTTGCATATATCCATCCGTTATCCGGCAATGAAAGAGAAACACCCAAGTTCATACAGTTAAATGTAATTAAATAATTATTTGGATATTTTTTCAGACCGTCCAACAAAATATCGTACGCCTTCAAATATGTGTCAAGTTTGCCATATTCTTGTATGCTGTTTGCAGTTGAGACTATCTTGAGTGCATCTTCTGTTTCAGATGTGCGGTCTATACCAAACAGGAAATCTGTACTTACATCAAATATTGTTGCTAATGGAACGATCTGCGAAATGTCCGGCATTCCGGAATCGTTTTCCCATTTTGAAATTGCTTGATACGTAACTCCTAATCGCTCAGCGAGTTCTTCTTGTGTAAATCCTCGCCCCTTGCGTAGGTTCTTTATAATTTGCCCCATGGTCGTTGCCATAATTGCACCTCCGTTAATCGTTCATATCGGTACCGTAACTTAATTATATCAAACACTTTATGATTATTGAAGCGACTTAAAAATGAGCTCGCTCAACTTTTCGTTGAGCTTATTATAGCACAAAAATGTGAATTGATCTATATGGCGATATTATAGCGATACTTTAGCAAGCATAGCAAACGTGGCTACGCCCGGTTACCATCTTTGCACGCAAAGGTACTTTTAGGAAAGTCTCCCTAATACTCTCGTAAAAAAAAGAGAAACAAAAAATCGAGTGTCCATAACTCAAATTCGTTATGAACATTCAACATGGTCGAAGTAGCGTTATAGTAATCAAATGGAAACCCGCATAAATACTGGGTTTTTCGCAGTCAAAAACAGTACATATCTCTTTGCGGGAGGGCAGTTACTACCCAATGGTAAACGCAAAACGTTTACGAAAAAACAAAAAGAGGGTGGCGTCAAAAGCCGCCCTCAAATTTTAATATGCGGTAAATATAGAAAGGTAAATAGGAATTATTTTTTACATATACCTTTGTAAATATAATACGGTTTCGAATAAAGGTACGCGCCGTTTTTATCGGCCTCAACAAGATTGTTTATAAACTCATCATATTCCTCTTTTGTGAGCACCCCTGTGTTTTCACCGTCAACCCAAGCAGTTGTTTTACCAACAAGCCACCCTATGTTTTGGCTAAACTCATACCCAAACATACCTTCTTTGTATTCGGTTTCAATAACGCTATGAACGTACACACTGCTTTCGAAAAATCCAGAGTTGTTAAATACTCCATAAACCCTTCTGCCCATCCAACCATCAAGGTCATCCATCCAGCCTTGTTTAGTTACAGCGTAAGAGTGAATGCATTTGGTAATCAAATCTTGATTTTCGCCGTTATAAACAACACTGTCAAAATCAGCGTGTACACATATTACTATTCCACCTGGTTTTAAGATTCTGTTTATTTCACTAACAAAAGTATCTTTGTCACTAATACATTCAAGTAAGTCTTTGGTTAATACCAAGTCAAACATATTATCTGGAAAATCAAGTTTTCCTGCACAGTTCATAATTTTAAGCTCTACAGGTGTGCTATATGGAACAACGCCAAAATTCCTATCGGTTACATCTACACCGATTGCTTTTGTAACTTTACTGGGGAACTCGTTGATAATTCCATTGAGATAACCTGCGTTCCTGCATCCTAAATCTACAATAGCAGCATTATCCGGTAAATCTATTAATTCGTATATTGCTTCGTTAAGCGATGATTTGTTTATTTTCATAATAATTCTCCTTAAAATAAAAAATACTGTTGATAGCTTTTGTGCCGTCAACAGTACAATAAAAAGTTAAGTTTCTTTTCATCATTCGTTTAGGCACAAAGCGAAATAAGCCTGTACCTAAAATAAGATACAAGCCTTCATCGTCTGCGTCGAATGATGATAGAAAACATACTATATTCCTCCAGTTGTTTTTTTGATATTATAGCAAAAAAGAATAGGGGTGTCAAGGATAAGCAATACTTAGAATAAAAATTCGAAAGTCAGGAACAGGTTGCGTGTATCAGATAAACGACACCTTGTGGGAAGGCAGTTACTATCAAATACTACCAAACGGTAAGCGTAAAAAGTTTAATGTGTATGCTAAGAAAAAAGAAGAGTGTGAAAGACTGCTTGTTGAGAGATAGAAGAAAAGAAAGCGGAGATAAAGATTTAGAAAGATAAAAAAAGAGAGCGATTCGTAAGAACCGACCTCTTTTTTGTTTTGATTTCCAGAAAATAAAAACACTTTATTTTTTTTGATTAATTTTCCAAAGGAAATAAAAGTCTTGTTTTTCAATGTCGTTATCGGTGTTCGATTTTCGTTCGATAACACTCATCAAATATTTTAATAAAGCTTCAGTGCCTCCAACTGCGGTAATAACAGAAGGGACATCTTGAGGAATGATAGAATTCATCACTCCCAATGTTACTGTAGCAGATGTTACAAGCAAACTTCCGATGTTGCTGATAGCCTTCATTTTTTGAGTGCGAGCAAACATTGAGTCTAATTTTATAAATGCAGGATATATAATATCGTTTTGAATATCTTCAATCTCTGAAGTTTGAGTAGCTTTAATATATGCGTGAGTAGCATTGTCCATAGCAATACGGTATTCATTAAAAGCGTGTTGCTCGGATTCACGAATTTTTAGGATAGTTTCTGTTTGAATTCCTTCTAAAAATGGCATATTGAATACAGGAGGAGTTAAGGATGCTGTAATTCTATTAGATGAAAGTCCTAACAGGCTTTGATCAAATGGCTTGTCTGTAATTAGCTTTGAACGGTAGGAAGAACTTATAAACGCTTCGAATTTTGTTGTTACGAAATTATCCAATACACATTGCTTTACAATGTGGTTTTTGAAGTGTTTATCAGTAATATTAACTGGGAAAGTTTTCAAATTTTTAAAAAAATTTCTTTTGGTGCTTTGTTCAATGGTTCTATATACAGGATGATCTGGGAAAAGTTCAGGAATGTTTATAGAAACAATTCCTGTATTTTGTGATGGAATGTAGTTTAAAGCAGAAATAACTGCTTTTTCTGTATAGTCATTTATTAAGGGTTCTAACAATGATAATTCTTTCTTGTCAAGTATCAGTTTTGAGAAACAGTGAGGACAAACAGAAAAGTGCGGCGGGATTATTTTTGCAATACCATATTCTATCAAATCTGAATATAAAAATATAAGACTAAAGTCATTTTTTAAATCCTCCCTATATTTCATTTCATTTTTGGGATTATCAATAAAATTAATTGGATGAGGATTTGTTATAGAGTTTACAAAAAAGTAAACTGTGTCACTATATAAGGCGGCAAATTTATGGAAAGTAGTAGCTCTATTGATTTTACATTTATATTCGGCACAACCACCAAAACCAGACAGTGACATGGAGGGAGCAAAAGAATATGGCGAATAATCGGATATGCTCCAATCTTCATAAGCTAAATTTTGCATATACACATGAAATGGCACAATAGTTTCAAGGCTAATCTTCATAAAATAATCATGGATTTTTTTCAAATCAGTAAGTCCGATTTCCTTCATATAATTAATAAATTTACTCATATATAACCTCCGTTCAGTATGTTGAGATAAAAAAGCCGCAAGGAATTCCTTGCGGCTTTTCGCGGTTAAAACCGCTTAAAATGGTGCGGGTGACAGGACTTGAACCTGCACATCGAAGACACTAGATCCTAAGTCTAGCGCGTCTGCCAATTCCGCCACACCCGCATATTTGAAGTAATAAGTAATAGGTAAGAAGTAAGAAGTAATTTAGGGTTTTAAAACAATAACTTCTTATTACCAAGCCTTATAATTTTACCTTAAATCAGGCGTTTTGTCAAGGGTGATTTTTAAAAAATATTTAAAGATTTTACGCTTTAATTTTTATATTAAATGCGGTTGAATTTCAAAAGATTTAAGGCTTCTAAAAAAAGGATAGAAACCGCACCAATAGTGGAATTGCAGAACTTTGTGAAGATTGTCAAAATTTGTGCATTGTAAATAAAAAAATTGGTAAGTATATAGCGTATTTAACCTATGGACTTTACCCCGAGAATATGTTATAATGATAGCAACTGAAAATATGCGATTTTTTTATTTCGCTGTTTTTGTTAAAATTTTCACTATCCAAGGAGGATTCAAAATGGAGGATAAGAAAACTCTTCCCTTCAACGGTACTCCCGAGCAGGAAGCTAAGCTTCTTGAGGTTATCAACGAAGGCAAGAACGAAAAAGGTGCTTTAATGGCTATTATGCAAAAAGCACAAGACATTTACGGTTATCTCCCGATTGAGGTTCAAACCATCATCGCAAGAGAGCTTGAAATTCCCCTGCAGGAAGTTTATGGTGTAGCAACCTTCTATGCACAGTTCTCACTTTATCCAAAGGGCGAATATAAAATTTCTGTTTGCCTTGGTACAGCTTGCTATGTTAAAGGCGCTGGTGATATTTATGATAAACTCCAAGAAAAGCTTGGTATTGCCGGTGGTGAATGCACACCCGACGGTAAGTTCTCTCTTGAAGCTTGTCGTTGTATCGGTGCATGCGGCCTTGCTCCCGTTCTTACCGTTAACGAGGATGTTTATGGCAGACTCACTAAGGACGATGTAGAGGGCATTTTGGCAAAATATTAAGCTATGATGACCGAACTTTCCCTTAATATTCTGGATATTGTTGAAAACTCGGTTAAAGCGGGAGCGGCACTTACCGAAATTACGGTATCGGCGCAAACCGCAAAAAACCTTTTAGAAATTATCATTAAGGATAACGGCTGTGGAATGAGCGAGGAACAGGTAAAAAGTGTTATCGACCCTTTTTACACTACCCGCACCACCCGAAAGGTTGGTCTTGGCGTTCCCTTTTTTAAGGAATCGGCAGAATTGGCAGGCGGCAGCTTTTTTATAGAGTCAAAGCTTTCGGTGGGCACCACCGTTCGCGCGACCTATGAGCTGGATAATATTGACCGTATGCCAATGGGTGATTTAACCGCCACTATTCACACCCTTGTTACAATGCACGAAGAAAAAGATTTTTTATTTACCTATAAAGTGAACGAAAACGAATTTGTGCTGGATACAAGGCAGCTTAGAGAAATTTTAGGTGATATTTCTTTTAAAGAGTACGAAGTCAGCAACTATATTAAGGATTATTTAAAGGAAAATATATCATCCGTTACCGGAGAAATAATTATATAATTAGGAGGCAAATTCAATGAAATCGCTTGAGGAGCTTAAAGCAATACGCGATAAAATGAAAAATCAAGTTGGAATTCGCAGCGAAGAAGAAAACACCACTCGTGTAGTTGTAGGTATGGCTACCTGCGGTATTGCTGCAGGCGCACGTCCTGTTCTTACTGCTTTTTCTGATTTAGTTCAAGAAAACGGTCTTAGCAACGTAACCGTTACACAAACAGGTTGTATCGGTCTTTGCATGTATGAGCCTATTGTTGAGGTTTATGAGCCCGGTAAAGAAAAGGTTACATACGTAAAAATGACTGCTGAAAAGGCTGAAGAGGTTGTAAATCTTCACCTTAAGGGCGGCAACGTAGTTACCAAATACGTTATCGACAAATAAAAGGGAGGAAATATAGATGTATCGTTCACACGTTTTGGTTTGCGGTGGTACAGGCTGTACTTCTTCCGGAAGCCAGAAAATTATTGAAAGATTAGAAGCCGAGATTAAATCAAACGGCTTAGAAACCGAAGTTCAGGTTGTTAAAACAGGCTGTTTCGGTCTTTGCGCATTAGGCCCGATTATGATAGTTTATCCTGAGGGCACCTTCTACTCAATGGTTAAAGAAGAGGATATCCCCGAAATCGTTTCCGAGCATTTACTTAAAGGTAGAATTGTAAGCCGTTTGGTTTATGATGAAACCGTAGCAGATGACGGCATTAAATCTCTTAATGATACCGACTTCTACAAAAAGCAAATGCGTGTAGCTCTTCGTAACTGCGGTGTTATCAACCCCGAAGAAATTGATGAGTACATCGGTTGTGACGGTTATGAGGCATTAGGTAAGGTTCTTACCACTATGACTCCTGATGAAGTTATTGAAACTATTTTAGACAGTGGACTTCGCGGCCGTGGCGGCGGCGGATTCCCCACAGGCTTAAAATGGAAGCTTGCTAAAGGCAATGATGCAGACCAGAAATATGTTTGCTGTAATGCTGACGAGGGTGACCCAGGTGCATTTATGGACCGTTCAATTTTGGAAGGTGACCCCCACGTAGTATTAGAGGCTATGGCTATTGCAGGTTATGCTATCGGCGCAACTCAGGGTTACATCTACATCCGTGCAGAGTACCCAATCGCTGTTGACAGACTTAACGTTGCTATTAAGCAGGCTCGTGAGTACGGCTTACTTGGTAAAAACATCTTCGGCACCGACTTTAGCTTTGATATTGAGCTTCGCCTTGGCGCAGGTGCTTTCGTTTGCGGTGAGGAAACTGCTCTTATGACCTCTATTGAAGGTCACCGCGGTGAGCCCAGACCCCGTCCTCCTTTCCCTGCAGTTAAGGGTCTTTTCGGCAAACCTACCATTCTTAACAACGTTGAAACCTATGCTAATATCCCCCGTATTATTCTTCTTGGCGCTGATTGGTTCAAATCTATCGGTACTGAGAAATCTAAGGGTACTAAGGTATTCGCACTTGGCGGTAAAATTAAAAACACCGGTCTTGTTGAAATTCCTATGGGTACCACCCTTCGCGAGGTTGTAGAAGAAATCGGTGGCGGTATTCCTAACGGTAAAACCTTCAAGGCTGCTCAGACAGGTGGTCCTTCCGGTGGTTGTATCCCTGCAAGCCTTATTGATACTCCTATCGATTACGATAACCTTATTGCTATTGGCTCTATGATGGGTTCAGGCGGACTTATTGTTATGGATGAAGATACCTGTATGGTTGACATCGCTAAGTTCTTCCTTGAGTTCACCGTTGATGAGTCTTGCGGTAAATGTACTCCTTGCCGTATCGGTACTAAGAGACTTTTAGAGATGCTTGATAAAATCACCAAGGGTCAGGCTACCTTAGAGGATATTGATAAGATGGAAGAGCTTTGCTACTACATCAAAGATAACTCCCTTTGCGGACTTGGTCAGACTGCTCCTAACCCTGTTCTTTCTACCCTTAAATACTTCCGTGATGAATATGTATCTCACGTTGTTGATAAGAAGTGCCCCGCAGGCGTATGTAAGGATCTTCTTTCCTACAGCATCATTAAGGATAAGTGCTTCGGTTGCGGAATGTGTGCTAAGGCTTGTCCTGCAGGCGCAATCGTTAAGACTGATTACACAGCCCCCGGTAAGAAGCTTCCCGCTTATGAGATTGATTCTTCTAAGTGCGTTAAGTGCGGCGCTTGTATTGACACCTGTAAGTTTAAGGCTATTGTTAAGGAATAAGAAGGGAGTGTGCCTATAATGAGTTTAGTAAATATTAAAATTAACGGTATGCCCCTGAGCGTACCCGCAGGTACTACAATTTTAGAGGCAGCAAGAGAGTTTGGTATTGAAATTCCTACTCTTTGCCATATGAAAGACCTAAACGAAATCGGCGCTTGCCGTATTTGCGTTGTTGAGGTTAAGGGTGCCCGTTCTTTAGTTGCATCCTGCGTATACCCCGTAAACGAGGGTATGGAAGTATTCACAAATACTCCACGTGTTCTTAATGCACGTAAAAAGACTTTGGAGCTTATTCTCTCCACCCACGACCGTAAGTGCCTTTCCTGCTCCAGAAGCGGTAAGTGCGAGCTTCAGACTCTTTGCCGTGAGCTTGGCGTTGAGGATGAGGGTAAATATGACGGCGACAGAAAAGAGTATGCAATTGATACTTCTGCCGTTCATATGGTTCGTGATAACAACAAATGTATTCTTTGCCGTCGTTGCGTAGCCGCTTGCCGTCAGCAGTTTGTTGGCGTTATCGGTCCTAACAACCGTGGCTTTGAGACTACTATTGGTTGCGCATTTGAGAAAAATCTTAGCGAGACCGCTTGTATCCATTGCGGTCAGTGTATTGTAAGCTGTCCTACAGGCGCTCTTGCAGAGCGTGACGATACCGATAAGGTATTCGCCGCTATTGCAGATCCTACCAAGCACGTTATCGTTCAGACTGCACCTTCTATCCGTGCAACTCTCGGCGAGTGCTTTGATATGCCTGTTGGTACTAACGTAGAGGGCAAAATGGTTGCCGCTCTCCGTCGCCTTGGCTTTGATAAGGTATTTGATACCGATTTCGCTGCCGACCTTACCATTATGGAAGAGGCTAACGAGTTTGTTGAGCGTGTTAACAACGGCGGCAAGCTTCCTCTTATCACTTCTTGCTCACCAGGTTGGGTTAAGTTCTGCGAAATGTATCATCCTGACCTTTTAGAGAACGTTTCCAGCTGTAAATCTCCTCAGCAGATGTTCGGTGCAGTTATTAAAACCTGGTATGCTGAAACAAACGGTATTGATCCTAAGGACATTGTTTCTGTTTCTGTTATGCCTTGTACTGCTAAGAAGTTTGAGGTAGACCGTGATGACCAGAATGCTGCAGGCGTTCCCGATGTTGATATTTCTATCACCACTCGTGAGCTTGCTCGTATGATTGAGCGTGCAGCTATTAACTTCAAAAAGCTCCCCGATGAGCAGTTTGATAATCCTCTTGGCGAGTCCACAGGCGCTTCTGTTATCTTCGGTGCTACCGGCGGTGTTATGGAAGCAGCTCTTCGTACCGCAGTTGAGACCATTACAGGCAAAGAGCTTGATAGTGTTGATTTTGAGGCAGTTCGCGGTACCGCTCCCATTAAGGTTGCAACCCTTAATGTTGGCGGTATGGACGTTAAGGTTGGTGTAGCTAGTGGCGCAGGCGCCGCACACGCTCTCCTTACCCGTGTTAAGAACGGTGAACAGTTCCACTTCATTGAGATTATGGGTTGCCCCGGCGGCTGTGTAAACGGCGGCGGTCAGCCTCATCAGCCCGCATCAGTTCGCAGCTTTGAAGACCTTAAGGCTCTTCGCGCAGCAGCTCTCTATGCTGATGATGCTTCTAAGGGTATTCGTAAATCTCACGAAAATCCAATGATTAAGAAGATCTACGCTGAGTACTTTGAGAAACCCGGCAGCCACAAGGCTCACGAAGTTCTCCACACCTCTTATGTAGACCGTTCTAAGGATTATTCTAAATAATAATTTTTAAAAGTAATATAATCCCCGCAGTTCATTGAACTGCGGGGGTTTGTTTCGCAAAAAACGGGTGAAATATACAGCCGAAGGCTGCAAATTATCTATATCTTTATAAAAATAAAATCTGCAATGAAAACTTTCATTGCAGATTTTTACTCAGTTTTATTATTGTTATTATTTTAAATCATATTTAATTGCGTATTCGTTATAACGTTCGCTGAAATCTGCGTTGCTTTCAGATTTAACCGCCCTTAAATACTTGTGGGTATCAAAGCTGTTGTGAGCAACCTCAATCATAGCAACCGCTATGTTGGAGCAGTGGTCAGAAACACGCTCAAAGTTGTTAAGAAGGTCGGAAAGCACAAAGCCAAGCTCGATTGTGCAGTCGCCCTTTTGAAGTCTTGTAATGTGGTTTGCCTTGATTTGTGCGGTAAGGCGGTCAACAACCTGTTCTAAAGGCTCAACATCTTTTGCAAGGTCTAAATTGTTTTCCTCAAACGCGGTAACAGTGATGGTAATAATCTCTTCCAATGCGGTAGAAAGAGTCATAATTTCTTCACGGGCTTGTTCGCTAAAGGAAATATTCTTGTCTGAAATTTCTTTTGCAACCCCTAAAAGATTTACGGCGTGGTCGCCTATACGCTCAAAATCGCCAATGGTGTGAAGCAGCTTAGAAACTTCTTTACTGTCGGCATCTGAAAGGTCCTTACTGGATATTTTAACAAGGAAGGAGCCAAGCTTATCCTCGTATTTATCAAGCATTTTTTCATCTGCCCTAATCTGTTCGGAAAGTGCTTCATCGAAATCGCCTGTGGTTTCGGCTCTTTGAACGTTTTTAGTAGCTTTAATAAAGGTTTCTTTTGCAAGCTTTGCCATTTTAACCGTAAGCGCGTCGCACTCTGCCAAAGCAAAGGTAGGTGTGTTAAGAAGTCGCTCGTCGATAAAGGCTTTCTTTTCTTCTTCTTTTGCATCGCGAACAAAAAGTTTTGCAAGCTTTACTAAAAGGTTAGAGAAAGGAACTAAAAGCAGGGTGGTGAATACATTGAATACGGTGTGGCAAAGGGCAATACCTTGTCCGTCAGCAGCCGCATCAAAGAAAGCAATATCAAAAAGAAGATAGATGGGGTAGTAAATAAGCAAGCAAATGATAGTTCCTATAAGGTTGAAAAGAATGTGTACTGCGGCAACGCGTTTTGCATTTTTGGTAACGCCGATGCTTGATATAAGTGAGGTAACGCAGGTACCAATGTTTTGACCCATAACAATCGGAAGCACCATATTATATGTAATAGCGCCTGTTTGAATTGCAAGTGTTTGAAGAATACCAACCGAAGCGGCAGAGCTTTGAATAATACCTGTGAAGATTGCACCAACTGCAACGCCAACCAAAGGATTATTAAAAATAGAAATAAACTCTTTAAATGCGCCAATGTTTTCCTCTGCGCCAAGTGGGGCAACGGCATCGCCCATAAGGGTCATACCAAACATTAAAACGGCAAAGCCAACCATAATGGAGCCAATATCCTTTTTTCTGGTGCTTTTTGCCATCATTATAAAAATAATACCAATGAGGGCAATAATAGGGGAGAAGTTCTTTGGCTTTAAAAGTTCTAAGAAGAAATTACCGCCTTCAATGCCTGCAAGCGAAAGGATCCAAGCGGTGAGGGTTGTACCGATGTTGGAACCGAAGATAACACCAACGGTTTGTTCAAGAGCCATAATGCCCGAGTTTACAAGACCAACAAGCATAACCGTGAGTGCCGAAGATGACTGTATGGCAATGGTAATACCTGCGCCAAGACCCATAGCAGTAAGCTTGTTTGAGGTCATTTTTCTAAGTGTTTTTTCAAGCTTACCGCCGGCAAGCTTTTCAAGACCGGAAGACATTACGTTCATTCCGTAAAGGAAGAAGGCAAGTCCGCCAAGAAGAGTAAAAACAGGAAACAGAATAGCGGTTAAATCCATTTTTGTTTGCTCCTTAAAAAAGTAATTCTACATACAAAATTATAACTAAATTGGCATATTATGTCAAGCAATGCTTTTAAAATTAAGTGGCATTTTGCAGTATTTTAAATATTTTTGTATATAATTATAGTTCTTTATCAAAAAGATAAATTTATATGATTAAAATTACTGAAAGTTTGTAAAGCTTTGGTTAATTACGTTGCATAATTTTTACCTTTGTGATATACTATAAAAGGGGAAAAAGAGCGGCTTTGTCTGCTTTTAATTTAAAATCAAGCATAATTGCTTTGCCAATAGACTGAAAGGCAGATAAAAATGAAAAATCAAGATTTGGAAATGTTTAACGCACCCGATAAAATGCGTAAACTAGCCGACCTGTGTGTTAAAAAAAGTTCAATTCCACCCGAGCTTTATGTAGAACATTCGGTAAACAGAGGGCTTAGAGACCAAAACGGCAACGGCGTTGTAACGGGTCTTACCGAAATCAGTGAAATTAATTCCTTTAAAATGATTGATGGCGTAAAAACTCCCATTGAAGGCGAGCTTTTTTATCGCGGCGTTCCCATAGCCGACCTTACAGAAGGCTTTATAAAAGAAAAACGCTTCGGCTTTGAAGAAACTGTATATTTGCTTCTTTTTGGCAAGCTTCCCACCGTAAGAGAGCTTGAAGAGTTTAATGATATTTTGGTTTCTTACCGCACCTTGCCGGTGAACTTTGTTCGCGACGTTGTTTTAAAGGCGCCAAACAGCGATATTATGAATTCCTTGGCAAAAAGCATTTTAACCCTTTATAGCTATGACCCCTATGCAAACGAGAACGACGTTCCAAACGTATTGCGCCAATGTTTGCAGTTAATTTCGCTTTTTCCAATTCTTTCGGTTTATGCTTATCAGGCTTATAACCACTATGGACTTAATAATAGCCTTATAATTCATAATCCCGACCCGAAGCTCAGTATTGCTGAAAACATTTTGTATATGCTTCGCCCCGATAGCAGCTATACCGAAGCAGAAGCAAGGATTTTAGATCTTGCTTTGGTGCTTCACGCCGAGCACGGCGGCGGTAATAACTCTACCTTCACCACCCATGTTGTAACAAGCTCGGGTACCGATACCTATTCAACTATGGCGGCGGCGCTCAGCAGCCTTAAAGGTCATCGCCACGGCGGAGCCAATATTAAGGTTGTTCAAATGTTTGAAGATATGAAAAAGACTCTTAAAAATTGGGAAGATGAAGAAGAAATTGCTAATTATTTAAGAAAAATTCTTCATAAGGAAGCATTCGATAAATCGGGTCTAATTTACGGTATGGGTCACGCTATTTATTCTTTAAGCGACCCCAGAGCCAAAATCTTTAAAAAGTTTGTTGGCACGCTTTGCACCGAAAAACATCGTGAAAAGGAATATAACCTTTATAAAGCGGTTGAAAGAATTGCACCAAAAGTTATTGCCGAAGAAAGAAAAATTTATAAGGGCGTAAGCGCAAATATAGATTTTTACAGCGGCTTTGTTTATACAATGTTGGATTTACCGCTCGAGCTTTATACTCCTATTTTTGCTATCAGCCGTATTGTTGGTTGGAGTGCTCATCGTCTTGAAGAAATTATAAACGCAGGTAAAATTATTCGCCCCGCCTACGTTAGCGTTTCTCCGCAGGTTGAATACGTACCTATCGGCGAAAGAAAATAAAAGAGCAAAACAATCCGCTTCAGGCAATACTACCTGTACGGATTGTTTTTTAAAAGGAGGAATTATTATGTCTTTAACTGTTCCCACCCCACACATAAACGCCCAAAAAGGTGATTTTGCCAAAACTGTTTTAATGCCGGGCGACCCACTCAGAGCAAAATATATTGCCGAAACCTACCTTGAAAACGTAAAGCAGGTAACATCTGTTCGCAACGTGCTTGGTTTCACAGGAACCTATAAGGGCAAAGAGGTTTCGGTAATGGCAAGCGGAATGGGAATACCTTCAATAAGCATTTACAGTTATGAGCTTTTTGAAGGCTATGGCGTGGAAAACATTATTCGTGTTGGTACTGCGGGCGCTATGAACAAGGACCTTAAAATAGGGGATATAGTTGTAGGTATGGGCGCATGCACCAATTCGGCAGTTATAAAGGAAAGCGGACTTAAAGGCTTTGCGCCAATAGCCGATTATAATCTTCTTCACACCCTTTGTTTGGTTGCCGAAAAGCACGAAACTAAGGTGAAGGTGGGAAATTTGTTTTCCAGCGATTTGTTTTACGGTTCGGGAGAAGATTTTGTTCAAAAGTGGTCATCGGTTGGCACACTTGCGGTAGAAATGGAAGCCGCAGGTCTTTATTTGAATGCCGCAAAGCTAGGCAAAAAAGCACTTGCGATATGTACCATTTCGGATAGTCTTGTAACAGGCGAAGCCACCACTTCTGAGCAAAGACAAACTTCCTTTAACGAAATGATGATTTTAGCCCTTGAAACCGCAATAAGCCTTTAGGTGTAATAAAAATATTTATAAAAGGTTGGATAAGATTTTAAAAAGCTTTTAAGGGTTGTTCTGGTGGATGAGCCGGGGTCATTAATGGTAAATTTTTCGGCAACTAACTCAGCTCCGCCCGTAAAGCCGGTAATCACCACCCAGTGCTGTGAGCCGTATGAATTTTTAGCTCCTAAAAGCACAGGTTTGCCCTCTTTAAGTTTTAAATATATCTTTTTAAGGTAGTCGGTTTTGGTGGTCACTACGGTGTAGTGGCTGGGCCAATAAACATTTCCGCTTGAAGTGTAGCTTAGTTTTTTCGCCATTTCATTAGGGTAAATGGTGCTACCGTTTTTAAAGCTTTCCATCATTGCAATAGCGGTAGTGGCGCAACCGATTTGCTCAATAGTCTTGCCCGATGAGCCGATTTTTACCTTTGCCCATCTGCTATCGTATTGCTTAAAACTTGGAACGCTTAGCTTCACCGCTGAATAGGTAGTGCTGTTTTCTGCCAAAGCCAAATATTTAGAGCTTACAAAGCCCGTTTTGGTGCCGCTGAAAAGAATTTTGCTCCATCCGTTTTGTGTAGAAAGCTCAATAACCGTCTGGTTGTTTTTAAGTCCCGTTAAACGCGAATGGGAGGTGCTGGGTCCGCTTCGCACATTAAGTGTGCCGGAAGTCAGCTTAACAACCTTGTCGGTATGTGATACCCTTTTAATGTAATCGGCGTGACAGTAGCCGTAACCGCCTGATTTGTATTCAACCTTCCACCAATCACCCGATTTTGAAATCAGTGTAACGTAGCTTCCTTTTTTAAGGGTGGAAACAATCTCCGATTTGGTAGATGCCGATTTTCTAACATTGAGTACACCGCTTGTGATTGAGGTAATTCCCACATCGGCACCGTCGCTGATTGCAGCCGAAACGCTAAAGGTGCAAAGGCTTAAAAATATGGCAAAAACGGTTAAAAATACAAATGTTTTTTTCAAAATTTCACCTCACTTTTCAAAATAAAATAGCCGAGAGCTGTCTTGATTTTTCAAAAACAGTTCTCGGCTATTATAGCATATATATTAAGGTTAAGGAATAATCCAAATGTTGGAATAGGGTAGGTTAGTTTTGAATTTTACAAACAAAAACGGTCTCTCCCGAGGGGCTAACACCCTTTACAAGGCTTATATTTTCTTCGCATTTTACAAAAACCTTTATGCTATCCCCCGCGCAAAGCTCGTGGCGGTAATCAATCTGAAAAAATCGGATTTCAAAATCTTCGCTTGGGTTTAAGGCGTCCAAAACGTAGTTAGCGTATTTTGTGTTGTTAACGTGGTTGTTCATATCAATTTGGGAGAATTTGGGGCAAATTTCAAGGACGTGATTTTCTGCTTCAAAATCGGGTAGTTTTTTAGAGCGGTCTTCAAAGCATTTATCACTTAAATGCTCCATTTGCGGATAAACGTTTGTTGCCGCTACAATTTTTCGCTTGGCGCTATCTATAACAACCCAGTCGGAGCTTGATTTAATAAGCGGATTTCCGCTTTCATCTTCCATAAGATATTCACGCTGAAAACCAATGCGCGACGGCGCAAGCGGCCATGTTTTTACCGTTACCGCTTGGTACATATCGGGCTGCTTTATAATTTCAAACCTTGTTCTCACAAGCACCCATAAAAGATTTTTTGCAAAAAGGGCGTCAAATCCGCAACCAAGCGCTATGGCATGTTCACCCGCAACGGTCTGAAACAAATCCAAAACGGCAGAGGGCAAAATCTTCTTACGGCAGTCAAAATCCGAAGTGCGAAGATTGAATTTTTTAATGTATAAATTTTTCATAAGACAGTTTTCCTAAAATTATTATTAAAACTTATTATAATAAAGTTCTAAGTTAATTATATCACAAAAGAGCAAAAGGTGCAATAAATTCGCAAATCAAAGGAGTTAAAGAGACCTTTTTGGTGCTATACTATTGACATTATAATAGGACAATGGTATAATTGTATACAATTATACAAAAAGGAGGAAAATGAATGCCTGAATTATCAAATATCAGCAATCTTTTAGAAGATGAAAACTATAAATACGATTTACAGGATGTGCAAGATCCCAATTTATACAGAGATTTATATACATATAAAGAAATACCAAAAGTAACCTTTAACCATAGGCGTGTGCCCATTGAAATGCCGCGCGAGATATGGATTACCGATACTTCATTTCGTGATGGTATGCAATCGGTGGAGCCATATTCGGTGGATCAGATTGTTAAGCTTTATAAGCTGCTTTCAAAACTTGGCGGCCCCTTTGGAATTATTCGCCAAACCGAGATGTTTGTGTATAGCGAAAAGGATAGGCAGGCGCTTAGCCGTTGTAAGGAGCTGGGTCTTAAGTTCCCCGAAATCACCACTTGGATTAGAGCAACCAAGGAAGATTTTAATTTGGTAAAGGACCTTGGTATTCGTGAAACGGGAATTTTGGTTTCCTGTAGCGATTATCACATTTTCAATAAACTTAAAATGACTCGCCGCGAGGCAATGAATCAGTACCTTGCTACCGTTGCCGAGGCTTTTGAGGCAGGCATTATGCCGCGCTGTCATTTGGAAGATATTACCCGTGCCGATTTTTACGGCTTTGTAGTGCCTTTTGTTAATGAGCTAATGAAAATGAGTCGTGATGCGGGTATACCCGTTCGTATTCGTGCTTGTGATACTATGGGCTACGGCGTACCATACACCGAAGTTTCATTGCCGCGAAGCGTGCCCGGTATTATCTACGGTCTTAGACATTATTCTGACGTGCCAAGCGAACTGCTTGAATGGCACGGTCATAACGATTTTTATTTGTCGGTTGCAAACGCTTCTACCGCTTGGCTCTACGGCGCATCTGCCGTTAATTGCTCCTTGCTTGGTATTGGCGAGCGCACAGGTAACGTGCCGCTTGAAGCAATGGTTATGCAATACGCATCACTTCGTGGTTCGTTAGATGGTATGGATACCTCCGCTATTACCGATATTGCTGAATTCTTTAAAAATGAAATTGGGTATCAAATTCCGCCTATGACCCCATTTATCGGTGAGAATTTCAACGCTACAAAGGCGGGTATTCACGCCGATGGTCTTTTAAAGGATGAAGAAATTTATAATATTTTTGATACCGAAAAGATTTTAAACCGCCCTGCTACAGTATTGGTTAGCAAAACCTCTGGTCTTGCAGGTATAGCCTATTGGCTTAACGAGCATTATCGCTTAACGGGTGATGAAGCCTTTACTAAAAAGGACCCGCTTGTAATAGCAATGAAGGAATGGGTAGACCGCGAATATGAAGATGGCAGACAAACTGCCCTTTCTACAGGCGAGCTTGAAGCCAAGGCAAAAGAACTTTCAAAAGGGAGACTGAAAAATGCTTGAACATAAAACACACACTCTTGCCGATCAGGTTTTTGAACGATTGGAGGAAGATATTTTAAGCGGTAAATTTAGCCGCGGTGAAATTCTTATTGAAACCGAGCTTTGTGAAAAACTTGGCGTTAGCCGAACCCCCGTGCGCGAGGCGTTGCGCCGTCTGCAGCAAGAGCACCTTGTGGAAGAACACGGCAAGGGACTAAAGGTTCTTGGTATTGCCACGGAAGATTTGGAAGATATTATGGAGATACGTTTGCGCCTTGAAGGCTTAGCCGCCGCACGTGCCGCCGAGCGCATAACCGATGAAGAGTTAAATGAGCTTAGCGAAACCTTAGATTTGCAGGAATTTTACCTTACCAAACAGCAGGCAAATCACATTAAGGGAATGGATAGTAAGTTCCACGAGCTTATTTATAAATTTAGCGGTAGTTTGGTGATTTATGATACTCTGCTTCCTTTGCACAAAAAGGTACAGCGTTACCGCCAAAAATCGGTAGAAAGCAGTAATCGTGCTGTTCTTTCGGTTGAAGAGCACCGCAAAATTTATAACGCGCTTGCCGCGCGTGACCCAAAGGCTGCTGAAGAGGCAATTTTAAATCATACAAAGAATGCCAAAAAGCATATAGGGGGAGAATAAAATGGGACTTACAATTGCGCAAAAAATTATTAAAGAGCATTTACTTAAAGGTGAAATGGTTGCAGGTAGCGAAATTGCGCTCCGCATTGACCAAACCTTAACTCAGGATGCCACAGGCACTATGGCATATTTGGAATTTGAAACAATGGGTATTGACCGTGTTCGCACCGAGCGTAGCGTAGCATATATTGACCATAACACACTTCAGTCAGGCTTTGAAAACGCCGATGACCACCGTTTTATTCAGTCTATTGCTAAAAAATACGGCATATATTTTTCACGCCCCGGTAACGGCATCTGCCATCAGGTCCACCTAGAGCGCTTTGGTATCCCCGGCAAAACCCTTATCGGCTCTGATAGCCATACCCCAACGGGTGGCGGTATCGGTATGTTGGCGTTTGGCGCAGGCGGTCTTGACGTAGCGGTTGCTATGGGTGGCGGCGCATATTATATCACTATGCCAAAAATGATAAAAGTAAACCTTACAGGCAAGCTTCGCCCTTTTGTTACCGCAAAGGATGTAAGCTTAGAAATTTTGCGCATTCTTTCTGTTAAGGGTGGCGTAGGCTACATTATAGAATGGGGCGGCGAAGGTATTAAGAGCCTTTCTGTTCCCGAACGTGCTACTATTACCAATATGGGCACCGAGCTTGGTGCAACAACATCTATTTTCCCATCCGATGAAATCACAAAAGCATTCTTAGAAGCTGAGGGTCGCGGCGAAGTATGGAAGCCGCTCGAAAGTGATGCCGACGCCGAGTACGACCGCGTAATTGATATTGATTTATCCACCTTAGAGCCACTTATTGCAAAGCCACACAGCCCTGATAACATTGCAAAGGTTTCAGACCTTAAAGGCACAAAGGTAGATCAGGTTTGCATTGGCTCTTGTACTAACAGTTCACTTTTAGATATGCTTAAGGTTGCCGCTCTTTTAAGGGGTAAAACCATCTCGCCCGACGTAAGCCTTTCTATTTCACCGGGCTCTAAGCAGGTTCTTGCAATGCTTGCCGATTGCGGCGCTCTTTCAGATATTTTAGCTAGCGGTGCGCGTGTTTTGGAATGTGCGTGCGGACCTTGTATTGGTATGGGCTTTTCGCCAAATTCTGCAGGTGTTTCGCTTCGCACCTTCAACCGTAATTTTGAAGGTCGTAGCGGTACGGCAGATGGCAAGGTTTATTTAGTTTCCCCCGAAACTGCAGTAGCCGCCGCCATCACAGGCTATATTACCGACCCCACCTTGCTTGGTGAGATGCCGACGGTAGAAATGCCCGAGCAGTTTAAGATTGATGACTCTGCAATCATCGCTCCCGCAACACCCGATGAAGCTAAAGAGCTTGAAGTTTTACGCGGACCCAACATCAAAAAATTCCCCGATGCAAAGCCACAGGAAAATGAACTTTCTGCAGAGCTTGTGCTAAAGGTTGAAGATAACATTACCACCGACCACATTATGCCTGCAGGCGCAAAGATTTTGCCCTACCGTTCTAACATTCCTTATCTTTCGCAGTTCTGCTTCGGCGTTTGTGATAAAACCTTCCCCGAGCGCGCCTTGGCGGCAGGTCAAAGCATAATCGTTGGCGGCTCCAACTACGGTCAGGGCTCATCTCGTGAGCACGCTGCCCTCGTTCCCTTATATTTGGGTGTTCGCGCTGTTATTACCAAAAGCTTTGCAAGAATTCACATTGCCAACCTTATAAATGCGGGTATTATGCCACTCACCTTTGAAAACCCCGCCGATTATGACAAGCTTGAGCAAGGCGACCGCCTTACCATCAAAAACATTTATGAAGGTATGGAAAGCGGCAAAATGACCCTTATTGATGAAACCAAGGGCTTAGAATTACCATTAGTATGCAGCTTCACCGAGCGTCAAATCGCTATTTTGAAGGCTGGTAGCCTACTTGCCTACACCAAGGAGGAAAACGCATAATGCAAGGATATATTGACTCGGCAGTAGAAAAATTCCGTGAGCTTTTAACCGAACAGTTAGCCCGCAGTGAGCGTATTGCAAAAGGCGGTAAGGCTAAGGATTTTACAAAAATGGGAAAAATCGTAATCGGTGTTTGCGGCGGTGATGGAATAGGTCCCATCATCACACGTGAAGGCGAGCGTGTTTTAAGATATTTACTTAAAGATGAAATAGAAAAAGGCTCTATCGAAATCCGCACTATTGATGGTCTTACCCTTGAAAAGCGTCAGGAATTAGGCGAGGCAATCCCTGCTGATACCCTTTTAGCTTTAAAAGAGTGTGACGTTATTTTAAAGGGTCCCACCACCACACCACACGGCGGAAATTTAGAAAGTGCAAACGTTGCAATGCGCCGTGAATTAGACCTTTACGCCAACGTTCGCCCCGTAAACGTACCCGAAGAAAATATAGATTGGATTTTCTACCGTGAAAACAGTGAGGGCGAGTATGTTCTGGGTAGCAGAGGTGTAGAAATCCCTGAAAAATTAGCGGTAGATTTTAAGGTAACTACCGATGCGGGTACACGCCGTATTGCACGAGCCGCATTTGAATACGCTAAAAACAACGGCAAAACCAATGTAGCCATTGTTACCAAAGCAAATATTATGAAGAAAACCGACGGCAATTTCTCTAAAATTTGCCACGAAGTTGCTGCAGAATATCCGGACATTACCGCAGAGGATTGGTATGTAGATATTATGACCGCTAATCTAATAAATGAGGCAATTCGCAGTAAATTCCAAGTCTTTGTTCTGCCTAATCTTTACGGCGATATTATCACCGATGAAGCCGCTCAGATTCAAGGCGGTGTAGGCACCGCAGGCAGTGCTAACGTGGGGGATGCTTACGCAATGTTTGAGGCTGTTCACGGCTCTGCGCCCCGCCTTATTGAGCAGGGACTTGGCGAATATGCAAATCCATCAAGCATATTTAAGGCCGCCGCTATGATGCTTCGCCACATTGCACGTACAAGCGCCGCCGAAAAGCTTGAAAAAGCACTTTTAATCTGTACCGAAACTGAGAAAAAGGTTATTGCCACGGGTGAAGCAGAAAACGCCACCTGCGCCGAATTTTCAGACTACGTTATGGAAACTATTCAGAAAATGGATGGTTAAGAATAAAAAAACAGACTCAAAGAAAACACTCCGTAAGGAAGTTGTCTTAATCGGTGTTCTATTCTGAATAAAAAAAGACGGACATATTGCCGTCTTTTTTAGTTATTTTTTTCTTACATAGAGAGTTCCAGTTATGCCCGTTATTTTTATGTTTTCGGGGTAATCAACCGAGTATTTATATTTTTCGCCAAATCCACCTTCATCATAAGGCCAAACAGATACAGATCCACTCTCAATTTTTGCGGCATATGTCAAATCCTCAAAGCCTTCATTTTTTGAAGAATCCTGAAAACCTTCGGTAATGGTATAAACATCATTATAAGCAGTTATACGTTCCAAACGCTTTCCTTCTCCGCTTTGCTCATTAAAATCAAATCCATACCATGAGTTGCTGACCTCAAACTTCACCTTAACATTTGATTTGTTGTAACTGGTGTCTGCTTCATATTCATCTTTAAGACAAAGATAAACACCATAGGTCATACTGTCGATATAATCTCCAAATTCATCTCTGTAGGCGTAAAAATGCTCTTTAAATTCAAAATACGTCTTATAATTATCCAATGTAATAACTACACCCTCAAATTCCTCGCTTTGATTTTTAGAGTTTTCAGATTTGGCAATCTCGTTTTTTTCTGATGTGATTTGACTGTTTTGTATTTCGTTATTATTTTTGCCTTCTTTTTCTGCACACGAACAAAATGTTAATAATAAGAACGCTGTTAAAAATAAACATATTGTTTTTTTCATGTTGTTTTCTCCTTTTTATCTTGCTACTGTACTAATAAGGACAGTTTGTCTTCCGCGATACATTTGTCTAAAAACATCTTGTGCTTCTTTCATAGATGATGCTTTAATATATTCTATTTTTACTACGCCATCCACCTTCATTTTCACTTCCCAAATATTCATTTCTTCCCCCCTAAAATAAAAAAGTGCGCCAACCGAAGTTAACGCACCGAAAAACGCAAACCTCGATTGTCGCCAAACAAACTTAAACAGAATGGGATATAAAATCAAGCCATACTATTCTTGAAATTTGCGCTTTTACCAAATTTTTTAAAATAGTATAACCATGCAGAGATATTATTATCCCTAAAAAAGAGAAAATACCCCTATATCTGTTTATTAAGTTTGTTTGGCATAGTTAGTATATCACAAATTGACATTTAATGCAATATATTGAAATTATTTTTTTAGTTTTGCCCACTGACATTCTTTGCACCGAGAATCAGTGAAAGTGTCATAGTGGGTTACACACTTTAAAAAAGTGTGTAACCGCAAAAGCGGCATAGCCAAAGGCTACACCGCTTAAAGAAATCAATTATTCAGTTTAGATACAAGAGCCGCCCTTTGGGGCACCTTCCTTACGGAGGGTGTCCCAATAGACGGGTCTGTTTTTTGTTAGTTTAAAGGATTATTCATTATTCATCAGCGAAACAAAGCGATCGACTTCAATATTCATTATTCATTTGAAAATCCGTTCACAAAAGTGGGAGGATTTTCGTTTTATACGGCGCTCGAGTTCGAGAAAAAGTTTATAAAAAACAATAAAAGCACCCTAAAAATTAGGATGCTTTTATTCTGGCGGAGTAGGAGAGACTCACCCAGTTTGCGGTGCCCAAAATTTTATTCGCCTTGGAGCGGCGTAAAATTTTGACCGCTGCACCAACAAATTCTCGCTTCATCGTCCACAGGACGCGCTCGAATGTGTTGCCCGCGCCGCCCCGGCGCTCGAGTTCGAGAAAAAAGTTTATAAAAACAATAAAAGCACCCCAAAAAATGGGATGTTTTTAGAAAATTAAGTTAATACTAAAATCAAGGCGTAGCCTTGTATATCATCCGCAACTTGTTGCGGTATATCATCAATGCAAAGCATTGTATCTCATCAAGCCGCAGTTAATACAGCCTTCGGCTGATGATATGCGCCTACGGCGATGATATACACACTAAAGCGTGATGATATGCCAAGCCTGCGGCTTGGATAAAAAAAGAACGAAGCTGGTGCTTCGTTCTTTTTTGGCGGAGTAGGAGAGACTCGAACTCTCGCGCCGGTTGCCCGACCTACGCCCTTAGCAGGGGCGCCTCGTCACCAACTTGAGTACTACTCCAAAAAGGTAACTAATATATAAAATATTTAGTTTGTAAAAATAAGATTTGCGGAGGCTCCTCGGCTTACGTGCCCTCTTGCGGTGCCCAAAATTTTATTCACCTTGGAGCGGCGTAAAATTTTGACCGCTGCACCAACAAATTCTCGCTTCATCGTCCAC
>JAFSDM010000046.1 GCA_017436225.1 Clostridia bacterium
ATGTCCACTGTAATTTCAGTGGGATTAACAGCAATAACTGTACCGCGAACTTTCTGGTCTGATGTTAAGCTGCTGAGTGAAGCTTCGAATGCTTCCTCGTCTGTCATTTCTTCGAAGCTTTTGGTAGCAGCTTGAACTTCCTCTTCAACCTGCTCAACCGGTTGTAAATTTTCTGTCATGGTTTTTAAAACCTCCTTTATAATACCTGCAGGTGTGGAAGCACCCGCAACAACAGCAATGTTTTCACAATTAGAAAAATTGCTGAGATTAAGCTCATCAGCAGTTTCGACCCAATACGTATTTGAACAATTAGCCTTGCACACGTCAAAAAGCTTTGATGTGTTCGAGCTACCTTTACCACCGATAACAACGACACCGTCGCTATCTTTTGCGAGCTCGAAAGCCTCTTGCTGCCTCATTGCAGTTGCATTACAAATTGTATCAAATATTTCTGCATTTGTACACACTTTTTTTAATTTTTTTTCAATTTTTTCCCAAACTTTCTTGTTAAAAGTGGTTTGAGAAACTAAAATAACCTTTTTTTCGGCAAAATTGTTGTTATCTATAAGCAATTTTTGAAGCTCGGCATCATCACACACAACAAAGGTTTCACCCTTACTGTGCCCCACGATTCCCTTAACTTCTTGGTGATTTATATCCCCTGCGACGATAATAACATAACCGTCACAGCTTTTTTCATTAACGATTTTATGAATTTTCGAAACAAAAGTGCAGGTAGCATCTACATAGCGTATATTGTTTTTTTCGCAATAATCAATAACCGCTTGCTCCACACCGTGTGAACGAATTACCAGCACCTCACCTGCGTTTGTTTCACTGGGAGAGGCAACAATTCGTACCCCCTTCTCTATAAGCTCATCAACTAGTTGGGGATTGTGAATAATAGGCCCCAAGGTACAAACCTTTTCGCCCTTTTCAAGTAAATCATAAACTGTATTAACCGCACGGTTAACGCCAAAACAAAAGCCTGCAGTTTTAGCAAGTTTAATATTCATACTATATTCTTTCCTTAACAATATTTAAAATAAGCTGAAGTGACTCTTCAGGTGATAAACCTGTGGTGTCAGCCAAAACGGCATCATCTGCTTGCTTTAAGGGAGCAATCTCACGGTGAGAGTCGTTATAGTCACGCTGAACCATATCGTCATAAACCTCTTTAAAGGTAACAGTCATGCCCTTGCTTATAAGCTCATCATAACGGCGGCGTGCACGCTCCTCGGCAGAGGCGGTAAGAAAAATCTTAACCGTAGCATTCGGCAATACAACTGTACCAATATCTCGCCCATCCATCAATACATCATTTTCACGGGCAAGTTTTCGCTGCATCTCTAAAAGAAAGGCTCTTACCTCACCCTTAGCAGAAACGGCAGAAGCCATCATAGAAGCTACCGGCGTGCGAATTTCTTCGCTCACATCCTCGCCATCTAAAAAAACACGCTGTTCGCCGTTTACAAAACGAATATCAACCGTAGTGTCAGCCAAAACCGAAGAAATATCGCAGTCAAGCTTGGTATCTGCGCCCATTTTTGAAAATTTAAGACCGACGGTTCGGTAAAGCGCACCTGTATCAAC
>JAFSDM010000047.1 GCA_017436225.1 Clostridia bacterium
AACCCTTGATTTTACTGGGTTTTTTAGTCCAGAGGCTTCATTGTGGGGAAGAGGATTACTTCGCGAATGGTGTCGGCGCCGGTAAGCATCATTACACAGCGGTCGATGCCCATACCCATACCGCCTGTTGGGGGCATACCGTACTCAAGTGCTGTGAGGAAGTCCTCATCAAGCATCTCGGTTTCATCATCGCCACGGTCGCGAAGCTCTAACTGCTTCATAAATCTTGCTCGTTGGTCGATGGGGTCGTTAAGCTCGGAATATGCGTTAGCAAGCTCGCTATGGCATACGAAAAGCTCAAAACGCTCGGTAAGTCTTGGGTCTTCGGGGGAAGCCTTGGTTAAAGGCGAAACCTCTACGGGGTACATTGTAATAAATGTAGGCTGAATAAGCTTTTCCTCTACACGCTGGTCAAAGCAGGCGTAAAGTGCGTTGCCCCAAGTTTTATCGGCAGTATCTGCAAGCTCTACGCCGATTGCGGCGGCTGCTGCAACTGCTTCGGCATCATCGGTAATTGCGCCAAAATCAATGCCAACGTATTCTTTAACGGCATCAACCATTGTGAGTCGGCGCCAACCGGGGGTGAGGTCAATCTTCTCGCCCAACCACTCTACCTCATAGCTGCCTAAAATTTCCTTGGCGGCGCCTGAGATAATGCCCTCGGCAATATCCATCATATCGTGGAAGTCGGCATAAGCCTCATAAAGCTCTACGGTTGTAAATTCGGGGTTATGCTTAGGGTCCATACCCTCATTACGGAAAATTCTGCCGATTTCATATACTCTGTCCATACCGCCTACGATTAAGCGCTTTAAGGGAAGCTCGGTAGCTATGCGCATATACATATCTAAGTCTAATGTATTGTGGTGTGTAATAAAAGGACGGGCGGCGGCGCCACCTGCGATGGTGTTAAGTACGGGGGTTTCAACCTCAATGTACTTTCTGTCATCCAAATATTTGCGCATAAACTTAATAAACTGCGAACGGATAATAAAGTTACGCTTAACTTCGGGATTAACGATTAAATCCACGTAACGTTGACGGTAACGGGTATCGGTATCCTTTAAGCCGTGGAACTTCTCAGGAAGTGGTAAAAGTGACTTGCTAAGAAGGGTTAATTTTTTAGCGTGAACCGAAATTTCTTCGGTTTTGGTTTTAAACACAAATCCCTCAAAGCCTAAAATATCGCCGATATCATACTTTTTAAATGCGGCATATTCTTCCTCACCAACGTCATCACGGCGAACATAAACCTGAATTTTGCCTGTTGAATCCTGAATGGTGCAGAAGCTTGCCTTACCCATAATTCTGCGGGCAATCATACGGCCTGCAATGCTAACTTCCTTTTCCTCAAAGCATTCAAAATTTTCTTTAATGTTGGCAGAATCGGCATCTACCGTATATTTGGTGATTTTAAAGGGGTCTTTACCGTTTGCCTGAAGGTCGGCCAATTTATCACGGCGAACCTGTAATAATTCGCTTAACTGCTCTTTAGTCATTTCCTCTGCGGGGTTTTGTACCTGCTCTGACATAAAATTCAACATCCTTCCTTTTATTAAGAAACGGGCAGGATACCACCTGCCCGAAGAATAACCTACTGCTTTTCAATAGAAAGTATTTTAAATACTACCTTATCTCCGCCTAAATCTACCTCTACCTCTTCGTTTACTGAACGACCTAGAAGTGCTTTGCCTACGGGAGATTCGTCTGAAATTTTATCGTTCATAGGGTCTGCTTCGGCTGAGCCAACTATTGAATATGTGAAGTTTTCTTCCATATCGGTATCAAATACTGTTACCTTTACGCCGATTGCTACTTTATCAAGAGCAATATCGTCCTCTGAAATGATTTCGTGGTTTTTAAGCATTACCTCAAGCTCCACAATACGAGCTTCAATTTTAGCCTGCTCATTTTTAGCGTCATCATATTCGCTGTTTTCTGAAAGGTCACCATATCCGCGAGCCACCTTAATACGCTCGGCAATATCCTTTCTGCCGTTAGTTTTTAAGTTTTCCAGCTCGTCTTGAAGTTTTTTAAGGCCTTCCTGGGTGAACTTGTAAATTTTAGCCATAACTAATAAATTCCTTTCAATTGGTTCATACAAAACAGAAAGCCGGATTTCTTTCCGACTTTATAAATGAACATAATACACTCATTATAACTACTAAAGTGTTTTTTGTCAAGGGTTTTTACGTGCAATTTTGGGTGTGTTTTTTTGTGCAGTTTACCACATAACAGACCTCTGTGGCACCCTTTATGACAGTATATGTTATAAATATTTGTTTTATGTGCCGAGAATTTAAGTTTTTCCTTGACTTTTATTTTTTAAACTGATATAATAACAAGGCTATTAGAATAATAGCTCCTTGCTCTGTCAGGTGACAGGGCCACAAGTCCAAAAGGAGGTGCAACAAAATGAACAATAAGTACGAAGCAGTCCTTATTTTCTCTGTTTTAAATAAGGACGAAGCCGCCATTGCAGCAATGGTAGAAAAGTTCAAGGCTTTGATTGAGGCTAACGGTACTGTTGAAGGTGTTGACGAATGGGGTAAACGCCGCTTGGCTTATCTTATTGATGATGAAGCTGAAGGCTACTACGTTATTTACAACTTCGAAGCTAATACCGAGTTCCCAACCGAGCTTGAGCGTGTAGCTAAGATCACCGAAGGTGTTCTTCGCGTTATGACCATCAGAAAGTAAGAAAGGAGCAAAATTATGCTTAACGTTGTTGTTTTATCAGGCAGACTTACTCAAGACCCAGAGCTCAAAACAACTGCTAACGGAATTAGCGTGTGCAGCTTTTCTATCGCTGTTGAGCGCCGTTTTAAATCCGGTGAAGAACGTCAGTCAGATTTTATAAATATTGTTACTTGGCGTTCTAGCGCTGAATTTGTTTCTAAATACTTCAAAAAAGGTCAAATGATCGCCATCCGCGGTTCTATTCAGACCCGTAGATATCAGGATAAAGACGGTAACAATCGCACTGCCTTTGAGGTTGTAGCTGATGATGTTCAGTTTGCCGATTTTGCAAGACGCGATAATGACTCAGCTCCCGTAGCTGTACCTGCCGCAACTCCCGCCAGCTTTTCAAACGCAGGCGTAGGCGATTTCACATCTATTGATGACGTTGATGAAGATTTACCATTTTAATTAAAGGTAAAATTCATCTAAATCTACCTATTATTCAGAAAGGAATGACTTCTGCAATGGAAAAGAACGAAAGACCAGCACGCAGAAAGAGCCGTAAAAAGGTTTGTCACTTCTGCGTTGACAGAGTTGAGTTTATTGATTATAAGGACGTAGCACGTCTTCGCAAGTTCGTGTCTGAGAGAGCTAAAATTCTCCCCCGCCGCGTAACCGGCACCTGTGCTAAGCACCAAAGAGCACTCACCACCGCTATTAAGAGAGCTCGTCAGGTTGCTTTACTTCCTTACGTAGCCGACTAACAGTCCTAGACTGTTTTAACGAGAAATTAAGACATTCAGTCAGGTTGATTTTAGACCCGACCGAGTGTCTTTCTTTTTTGCGAATTATAGCGAGCGTTATTATTTCGCCCAAGGTTTGTATTGGTTTGTATTGTTTAATTAACTGAACAAAAAGCAAAAAAGACCCTAAAAGGAGACACTTCTCCTTTCGTCTTTGTAATTAATCATAACGGCGGCAGAGAGGTTTTTAACCTTCCTACCGCCGTTATTTTAGTCGTCATCGTCTTCGTTAGGCCAACCGGATATAATATGCAATTCGCCCGAATCCAAATCCATTGCCATATTATCTCCCATTCTCATCAATAAATCCCCATCAGAATCTATTGCCATATTGTCAGATATAGAATAAGCAAAATCGCCGTCCTCATAATCAAAAAAATGTTTACCCATAATTTTCCTCCTTTAGTATTTATTAAAACGTGGCAATTGAGAAATTAATGCTTTTATTTCAGGGTCACTTGTTTCTACATCAGCCAAAATAATCAATTCATAAAAATCTTCATCTTTGAAGTTTCTTAAAGCACCAAGCTCATTACAAATATAATAATTACTAAAATCTATGTTGGTAGCTTTCTTTCGGTTGTAGTCGATTCCAAATTTTAATATTTCTACTGCTTGTTGTTTATATTTATCTAAATTTTTTAATGCATAACTTAAACAGTTATTTATTATCGGATTGATTGAATTATAAGTAATTGACTCGATCTGTTTTTCTCTTTTAGCAAAATTACTTAATTTAAATACATATTGTTTTTCTTCAAATATTGAATTGAATATTTCATTATTATCTAATATTAATTCTAAAAAATCATTGTTGGCGAAAATACAACTACCAACATCATAGTAACCGCAAGCATAAAACATATAATAGGAATCATAGATACTATTAAACAATTCAACATCGTTCATACTCGCTACAAGACGTGCGAATTCTACACTATTTTCAAAATTAACCCAAGTTATTCCCTTGTCTTTTCTGAATTCAAATTGGTTATGAAATATTTTTAATTTTATTCCATACTCTTCATAAAGATATCTCACTCCATTGACCGAATGGTATTCAACAACATAGTCAAGAAAGGTTTTGCCAAATTCATCTGTTTGAGTAATGATAGGTTTTCCGTCGCATGCCAGCAACAGATCAAATTCATTTTTGTATAATTGCGGATCGTCTAAATATGCATAATATCTAAATCCTTTGTTAAATGGCACGTTTTCTTTTGCTACAGGTAGTTTATATGCGTTTTTATACATTAATCGTGCCAATGACACACCAAATATTTTTTCTAAAGGAATAATAAATTCATATTTAAGTGGACGCTCACCCTTTAACATTTTTGAAAAATTAGATTTTTCTCTATTTGCAAATTCATATGCATCTTGGCCTTTAATACCTAATTCGTGTGCAATATCCACCAACAAATGACTATACATTTTTATTCCCTTTAAATTCATATAATGGTCGATGTTTTTCTTTAAATCATTCACAGTCTCAGCCCCCTTTTTCTACATTATAACACATCATTTTAAGAAATGGTAGTCATATTAGACAACTTTTGTTGTCTTTTTTGACGTAGCGCAAAAAACAGGTTAAAAATCATACAGTCATATTTGACAACTTAGTAAGACCACCATCAAAGAGCCCGCTAACAGCTTTGCTCAGAGTATCTGAGAAAGTATCATAGTGGGTTACACACTTTGAAAAGATGTGTAACAAAAAAACGGCATAGCCAATGGCTACACCGCTTAACGAAACCAATTATTCAGTTTAGATACAAGAGCCACCTTGGGGCACCTTCCTTACGGAGGGTGCCCCAAAAAGGGTCTTTTTTGTTGCTAAAATACGAGGTAAGCCTTAGCCGTTTTTTTAAACCATCCCGTATAAAAGCGGTCTGGGACTTATAACTCACCCACTATACCACAATCCACACGGACGCGGAACGAGACTTTGGCTTTTTACAAAGCTATCCCGTAATAACCCGGTCTAGGACCGGTTAGCAGCAGCAGTCGTTGCTCTGGCAACCGCAGCCGCCGTTGTTTTGGCAACCGCCGTTACCGCCACAGCAAACAAGTACCAAAATAAGAATAATCACCCAAGAACAGTTGTTACCACCAAAGAAGTTACACATAAAACTTGCTCCTTTCAATGAAAAAATTGTAGTGTTGACCTACATTCATAGCCTATGCTAAACTTAAAATTTGGTTACTCCTTTGCTTTTTTAACATTTTTTGTTAGATATTAAAAATCAAAGAAAAAACTAGATTTTTAAAGAAAATCGAAGCTATTTTAAAATTTTGAGCTTTTTTGCCCACTTTTGTAGCAAAAACAGAATTTGACTTTTACTGACCTTTGGCTATAATTAAATACAGAAGGTCAGTAAAAGTCAAAAAAGAGGTGCATAAAAAATGAAAATGAGTGATATAATAACCGCCCATATACTAGATATGTTAGAGCAGTCCGAACGAAATACCGCTGAAATTCAGCGTAATGAATTCGCATCTCTTATAGGGTGCGTACCAAGCCAGATAAACTATGTGCTTTCATCACGCTTCACCCCCGAGCACGGATATTTAATAGAAAGCAGACGTGGCGGCGGCGGTTATATAAGAATTTCTCGAGTAAAGCTGGATAAATCATCGGCTCTTATGCATATAATCAATTCTGTAGGCAGTGAGCTTGACCCCGCAAGCGCCCGAATTCTTATAGAAAACAGCGCCGAAGCTGAGCTTATAAGCCGTGAAGCTGCCGAGCTTATGCAAGCGGCAATTTCAAACACTGTTCTTCGCGAAATCCCCCCACCCTTCAGGGATAGCTTTCGCGCGGCAATAGTAAAGCAAATGCTTCTTGCCGTTATTTAAAATCTATTTTAGGAGGAATTTTTATGATGTGTGATAAATGCGGTAAAAATCCCGCAACAACCCATTTAAAAACAGTAATTAACGGCGCAGTTAAGGAAGACCACCTTTGCTCCTTTTGCGCCGCCGAGATAGGCTATACAAATTTTGGCTCTATGAGTCTTCCCAATATGCTTGCCACCGTTTTTGGCAAAACCGCATCAACCGCTCTTGGCGTTTCTAACAAGCGCTGCGAGTGCTGTGGCGCATCCTTTTCGGATATAGCCCAAACGGGCAGAATGGGTTGCAGTGAGTGCTATTCCACCTTTAAAGCAGAGCTACTTCCTACCCTTAATCGACTTCACGGCAAGGCGGTTCATGTTGGTAACGCCCCAAAAACCGATGATACAAAAATAAAGCTTTCCGAAAAAATTGCCGAGCTAAAAGCAAAGCTTTCCAAAGCCGTTTCTTGCGAGGAGTTTGAAAAGGCGGCAGAACTCAGAGATGAAATTCACAGATTGGAGGGTGAACAGAATGCTTAATTGGTATGAAGGTTTTGACCCTAAAAATCCGCTTGTTGTAAGCAGTAGAATTCGCCTTGCCCGTAACATTAAGGGAATTCCGTTTCCTAAGCGAATGAGTGATGAACAAAAGCTTGATGTTTTAAATAAATTCAAAAGCATTTTAGACGGTGTAAAGCTTAGCGGCGGCTACACCCTTAAATATATAAATATGGAAGCCGTACCCGAGGAAGAGCTTTTTGCAATGGTTGAACGCCATGTAATAAGCCCCGATTTTGCAAAAAAACAGGGTCCCAAAGGGCTTGTTATAAGCGAAAACGAATCGGTAAGCGTTATGCTTTTGGAGGAAGACCACATTCGTATTCAGGTTATTTTGGGCGGACTAAATCTCAGCTCGGCCTACGAAATTGCAAAGGAGATTGAACGGCTTTTAAGCGAAAGCTTACCCCTTGCATTTGATAACACCTTGGGCTACCTTACCGAATGTCCTACAAATCTTGGAACGGGTCTTCGCGCTTCGCTTATGCTTCATCTTCCCATTTTAAAGCAAAGCGGTATGCTTGGCTCAATTAGTGATTCGGTTTCAAAAATCGGTCTTACCGTAAGGGGAATGTACGGCGAGGGCAGTAGCTCTAAGGCAAATTTGTTCCAGCTTTCAAATCAGGTTACGCTTGGAATTTCCGAAGAGGCGGCAATAGAAAATTTAACCGCCATTGCAACGGGAATAGTTCAAAAAGAGCTTTCCGCAAGGGACGGTTTGGAAAGGCGTGTTATAGAAAACTCGGTTTACCGCTCACTTGGAACTCTTCGCTACGCCCGACTTTTAAACAGCGAAGAAATGATGAATTTAATTTCAAATGTTAAACTTGGAATAGAAATGGGCATACTTGAAGATATAAATCCCGCACTTCCAATTAGTCTTTTAGTGCAAACGGGCGCATATTCTTTACAAAAATCAAACGGAAGAATGACCCCTGCCGACCGTGATGTGCTTCGTGCGGAGATTATTCGAGAAAAGCTTTAATCCATACAGAAAGGAAGCATAGCAAAATGAAATATAATTTTGGCGGCTTTACAGGAAAAAGCAACGAAGCTATAAACAGCGCAATTTCAGTGGCTGAAAGTTTGGGTCACACCTTTGTGGGAAGTGAACATTTACTGCTTGGAATTTTGCTTTCAAGCGGTTCGGTTGCAGCCACCATTTTAGAAGAAAGCGGTATTTCTTATAACGCGGTTGAAAAAATCGTAACAAAGCTTGTAGACCGCGGAATACCCACACGGCTCTCACCCGAGCATTTAACTCCAAGAGCCAAAAAAATAGTAGAAAAATCTATGCTTTCTGCCAAACAGCTTGGCAAACAGGCGGTTGGCACCGAGCATATTTTACTTGAAATTTTAAGTGAGGGCGACAACTACGCCATAAGAATTTTAAACGAGCTTTCAGCCGATATTCCCAAGCTTGCATCAAAGCTTTTAGAAATTGTAGGTCTTGGCGATGTTTACCGAGACTCAAACACCTCCCCCGACACACCCGAGCCTAACTCCCCTAAGCAAAAGGCAAAAAGCTCTACCAAAACATTGGATAAATTCGGTCACGACCTTACCGCCGATGCCAAAAACAACAAGCTTGACCCCGTTATTGGCAGAAGCGAGGAAATTGAAAGGGTAATTCAAATTCTTTGCCGCCGTACCAAAAACAACCCCTGCCTTATTGGTGAGCCGGGTGTTGGTAAAACGGCGGTGGTGGAGGGTCTTGCTCAACGCATTGCCGATGGCAACGCCCCCGATATTCTAAAAAACAAAAGGGTTATTACACTTGACCTTACAGGTATGGTGGCGGGTACAAAATATCGCGGCGATTTTGAAGAACGCATAAAAGCCATTATAGATGAGGTTATAAAAAGCGACGACGTAATTTTATTCATTGATGAGGTGCATACCATAATCGGCACAGGCTCCTCTGAAGGGTCTACCGATGCGGCAAATATTTTAAAGCCCTCCCTCGCACGCGGAGATTTACAGGTTGTGGGTGCTACCACCCTTGCAGAATACCGCAAAAACATTGAAAAAGATTCGGCTTTAGAACGCCGTTTTCAGCCTGTAACGGTTGGCGAGCCTAACGAAGAGGACGCCGTTCAAATTTTAATGGGACTTCGTGAACGGTATGAGGGTCACCACAAGGTAAAAATTACCGATGAAGCCGTTAAGGCGGCGGTTAAGCTTTCCGCCCGTTATATAGCCGACCGCTTTCTGCCCGACAAGGCAATAGACCTTATTGATGAAGCGGGGTCCAGAGTTCGGCTTGCCACCTCTGCCGAGCCTGATGAAATAAAGGCTTTAGAACAGGAAATTAAATCCATATCGGAAGAGAAAAATTCCTTTATTTCCTCGCAAAATTTTGAAAAGGCGGCAGAGCTCAGAGATAAGGAAAAAGAGCTTAACGAAAGTCTGAACAAGAAAAAAGAAAAATGGCAGACCGAAAATAAGGGCTACACCGGTACAGTAACCGAAAATGAAATAGCTGAAATTGTTTCAAACTGGACAGGAATTCCCACAGGTCAGCTAACTGAGGAGGAAAGCGAACGCCTGCTTAAAATGGAGGATATTTTGCATAGCAGAATTATTGGTCAAAATGAGGCGGTAACGGCGGTTTCAAAGGCAATCAGGCGTTCACGCGTAGGTCTTAAAGACCCTAAAAGACCAACAGGCTCCTTTATATTCCTAGGTCCCACAGGCGTTGGTAAAACCGAGCTTTGCAAGGCCCTTGCAGAGGCTATGTTCGGTAGTGAAGATGCTATGATAAGGCTGGATATGTCGGAATATATGGAAAAGCACACCGTATCCAGAATTGTTGGCTCCCCACCCGGTTACGTAGGCTTTGAGGAGGGCGGTCAGCTTACCGAAAAGGTTCGCAGAAAGCCCTATTCGGTAATTTTGTTTGACGAAATTGAAAAGGCGCATCCCGATGTGTTTAACATTCTGCTTCAAATTTTAGAGGACGGCATTTTAACCGATTCACAGGGCAGAAAAGTAGATTTTAAAAACACCGTAATAATTATGACCTCTAACATTGGCGCCCGACTTATTACCGATAAGAAAACCACCTTTGGTTTTTCTACCGCTACTGATGCCGAAAATGCGCTTGAGGAAAATGTTAAAGCTGAGGTTTTAGAGGAGCTTAAGCGACACTTTAAGCCCGAATTTTTAAACCGTGTGGATGATGTTATTGTATTTAGCAAGCTTGAGCCCCAGGACATTAAAAGAATAGCCGAAAATATGCTTAAAAATCTTAAAGGCAGACTTAAAACTCTTGAAATTGAAGCCGAATTTGACCCCACGGCTATTGAAGCGATTGCAAGTAAAGGCTTTGATAAGGTTTACGGAGCAAGACCGCTTCGCCGCGCTATTCAGTCACAAATTGAAGATGCTTTAAGCGAAAAGCTGCTTGATGCCACCATTAAAAAGGGCGATAAAATTAAGTGCTTCCATAACGGTAAGGAATTTGTTTTTGAAAAATGCTAACAGATTAAGCACATAAAAAAGATACAGTAAAAGGCGTACTCCCTTTGCGGAGCACGCCTTTTAAATTTAATAATCTATTAAGCTACTTCAACATCCCAACCGGCTAAATACTGTGCCAAGCGAACTAAATCGTAAAGAGTTTCTACTCCGTCGCCATCAACATCTAAAGCATTTGGGTTAAATTCAAGGTCATTCCACCCTGCCAAAATTTTGGCAAGAACAGTGACATCCACCAAATCTATATTACTGTCATTATTGATATTGCCTGGGTCGTGGTATTCCACCTTATATTCATTATTCTTTTTAGTGTTAGCATCAAAATCCGGAGTGTTGGAAATAACGAAAACCAACTGACCATCAGCATAAGTAAAGCCATAAATATTATTATAGTTACTTACTTCAGGATTAGAATAAATCTTTTGAGCTTCCTTGGTGTTGGGATCTAAAGAGTAAATTCCATCACCCAGAGAAAACAGTATTTTGCTTCCGCAAACTGCAAGCTTTGCATAATTTCCCGTATAATATGACCCTTCACCTAAAAACCAGCGATACTTGGTTTTATAAATAGTTTGCTTATCACTATAGCGTTTAATAGCTATATAATCGCTTGCTTCAAGCTCGGTATAATATATTTCACCGTTTAAGTACACAAAGGCAGAGTTAATATCCTGCCAAAAATAATTATCATAGGTGGTGTCACTTGGTGATGAGTCATAATCATATGCATTGTGCTTATTTTGGCGCAACGCATTAGTAGAAACTAAAAAATTAGTATGCAAAACCTGTCCTGTAACATCCCAAACGGGGTCATCATAAGTAATATCCACGTGGTATGATTTTCCATCAAGATAAACTATATTCCAAGCGTGATTAAGGTTTTCTGATGAGCAGTAATAATTTTCAATTCCAATTCTATCAAGCAAATAAGAGTAAGCAAGGGTATAGCCTTGGCATACAGCAACTTTATTTACCAAAGCGCCATACATTTTGTGCGAAATTTCGGGAACCGAGTTGTTTAAAAGATTTTCATGATCATACTCACAAGAAAGAGCAATACGGTCGTGAAGAATTAAAAGCTTTTCCCTCTCGCCAAGGGCGGAATTGCCCTCAACACCTTCAAGAAGTTTGTCGGCGGCGGCTTCACACTCGGCAAGCATTGAGTTATACTCGTCTTTAGTGTAAATATATGTAGGTAGAATTTCAACAATGTATTCATCATACGAAATAGAAAATTCTTCGGAAATATGAAAACATTCGGGTAGAGCACCTGATAAAATATCAACTATTTTTTGCAGGTTTTGCTCATTATAACAAAGTTTAAACTCTTCAATATTCACTTTTACCTCAAAATTTTTAAGTTGAGTGTTAATGCTTTCCTCCAATGCGGCATCAGAATTTGCAAGGACATTAGATGCCGTTGCCAAGCGCGTTTCAAGAGATAGTGTAACGCCTTGCTCTTGCTCATATGCAAAAACGTCTAATGAAAAAATGCTTAACAACAACGTGACCAAAATAATTATAGCAGTAAGCCTTTTAATTACAGTTTTAGACATTATAAAATCCCCCAAACTATATTTTATATAAAAATCATATCATATTTTTCAAAAAAAATCAAGTTATGCAACAATGAGTATGTATTCCCTGCCGCAACACGCGGCGGGGTGCTTTCCTTTTTCCTATTTCATAAGGGTTTGAACGCCCTCTACAAAATCGCCAACGGCACGAAATGCTTTAGATGTGCCCTTGGTTAAGGCGTGCTTTGTAGATTTACTGTTCATCATCATTTTACCTGCGGTAAGCATTGCCGCACCCGCAATTACGCCTGCGCCCATTCCTTTAAGAAAGCTGTTTGTTGTTCTGTTCATAAATAAAAATCCCCTTTCTGCTCAAAATTATTTTGGCACAAAAAGGGGTCTTTATTCTTTTTTAAAAAAGTTATTTTATATCATTTTTAGCTTAATTTTCCAATAAGCTTATCCATAACCGAGGGGCCGAAATCTATTTTTACACCTGTTTCGGCGGCGGTTTTTTCGTTAATGGTTGCGGGACCCGAAACCTCGGCTTCGCTATTATAAATAAGGTATGGAACGGGGTCGGAAACGTGGGTTTTAATGGTTAAGGGCGTTGGGTGGTCGGGCATTACCAAAATTCTGTGAGGTGTTCCCTTCAGGTAATCCATCATAGGACCGACAACCTGCTCATCAATAATCTCAATAGACTTGATTTTGTTTTGAACCTCGCCGCGGTGACCGCACTCATCGGGCGCTTCCATATGAATGTAAACTAAATCACATCCCTGTTCAAAAAGGGAGATAGCGGCATTCTTTTTGGCGGTAAAATCGCTATCAATATAGCCTGTTGCACCCGTGACAATGGGAACCGACATATTTGCGCATTTACCAATTCCGCGAAGCAAATCAACCGCAGAAACTATGCCGCCCGTAATTTTGTTTTTCTCTTTAAAATCTTGAAGCTGGGGTTTTCTGCCCTCACCCCAAAGCCAAATTGAATTTGCAGGGCGTTTGCCACGCTTAATTCTTTCTAAATTAACAGGGTGGTCTTTTAAAAGCTCATAGCTTTTTTTCATAAGCTCCAAAAGGGGCTTTGCGGCATCAGCTTTGGAGAGATACTCGCCCACTACCCTACCGCTGATATCGTGCGGAGGAGTCATTTTGCCAAGCTCGGTGGTGCCGTTTTGAATTACAAGGCAGTGGCGATAGCTTACTCCCGAATAGAATTTATAAATATCGTTGCCAAGCTCCGCCTCGATAAATTCGATAATTTTTTCCGCCTCCTCGGTGGAAATATCATCGGCGCAGTAATCTACCATTGTTTTATCGGCATAATCTTCTTCATCTGAAAGGGTTACAAGGTTGCAGCGCATTGAAACGTCGGTTTCTTTAAGATTAACGCCTATGCTTGCCGCCTCAAGAGGGGAACGACCTGTATAGCAAACCATAGGGTCATAGCCCAAAACCGAAAGATTTGCAACGTCACTGCCCGGACTTAAACCGTCTGCAACGGTTTTGCAAAGTCCAACCTCGCTTTTTGATGAAAGTAAATCTATATTAGGCTTATGGGCTACCTCCATAGGGGTTTTGCCCGAAAGCTCCGGTACGGGATAATCTGCCATACCGTCTAAAAGTAAAACTAAATATTTCATAATATTTTGCCTCTTATTTCAAAATTATTTTGAAGTAGCAGAAGTGGTTGCGGAGGTAGGCTCGGTAATTTTTACACTGTTTTTCTTGTTTACAAGACAAACCCAAGTATTACCGGGATTGTAATCGCAGGCACTGCCATCTTCAAGGGTGATTTTTATGGGGTTTTTAGTACTGCCCTTGCTCCACTTGATTTTTTGGTAGCCGCCGTTTGAAACGTAATAGCCCTCACCGCCTGTTAAGCCTGTTTTTACAATGTAGCCATCACTGCTAAGGGCGGTAACATCGGTTTTAAGAACCAAAACATTTTTAAAGGTTAATTGCTTACCTGTTTTATAATCGCTATGCTTTGAAGTGCCGCTGAATTTTTTATAAACCTTGTTGGCAGAGTCGTACTCAAACTTTGAAACATAGGCGCTAGACATTGTAACGCTTACGGCATCACATCCGCCGCTTGCGGGAACAATTTCTGCATCGGCAGGGACAAAGCTTTGCCAATTATCCTTATTGTAATTTAATGTTGTACGCCATTTAAGCTTTTCAAAGCCCTTCCAAAGCTTTTCGCCTGTGGTGTAGAGGGTATGCTCGAGAGCTTTTCCGTTTTTCTCCCTAAAGCTCATACCGTTATATTTACCGTTCAGCAGATTGATGTTATCAATACCTGTTTCGTTAACGTGGGGGGTTGCGTGACTACTGTTAATACCTGCATGAACATAAACAGCATCATGACCCATTGCCAAATCAACATAGGAATAACGGGCAGAACGGATAGAACCAATTTGGTCTGCCGCTTTAATATCCTTAAAAACTGCTAAAAGTCTAGTAACGCCGCCCTCGGCATAGGCTTCATAAACAATATCTGCCTGATCTAGACCTGTTTGAATTTGCTGAGCGGTAGGCTTAAGATTGTTTACCATAACCGCAACGGGGCGATTATTAAGGGCGTTGGGGTCAAGATTTTCCAAGCCCGTTAAGGGGTTCACCGCAAACTGAGGCTCCGGCTCGGATGAGGCTTCGACAGAGGGAGCGGAGGAAGGAATAGAAACCACAACAACCTCTTTATCGCAGCCTGCAAAAAGCAGACAAAAACAAAGGCAAATAGCTACTGAAATAAGTTTTAAAAATAAGTTTTTCATTTTGAAAAACCTCCATATTTTATATGCTTTTTATTATATTACTATTTAGAACTTTTTTCAATATATTTCGCAATATTTTTTGTAAAAATACTATTATTTTTTTGATTTTTATGCTACAATATATACAACATATAGGTTAAAGGTGGCGAAAAAATGAATTTTGACACTATTTTATTCGATTTAGACGGAACTCTTACCGACCCCGCAGAGGGTATAACAAATTCGGTGATATACGCCCTTAAAAAAATGGGCATTGCACCACCCGAAAGAAAAGAGCTTTTAAAATTTATAGGTCCGCCGCTTGCCCAATCGTTTGAGAAATATTTTAATCTGAGCTATGAGCAATCGCTGAAGGCGGTGGATATTTACCGAGAATATTTTGCGCCCAAGGGTCTTTTTGAAAACACCCTTTTTGACGGGGTGCCCGAAATGCTGAAAAGTCTTAAAAAAAATGGCAAAAAGATTGTTCTTGCCACTTCAAAGCCAACTGTTTTTGCAAATAAAATTTTAAAGCATTTTAATTTGTACGATTTTTTCGACCTTACTGTTGGCAGTAACCTAGACGGAAGCCTTACAAATAAGGCGGAGGTTATTACAGTAGCGTTAGAACGGCTTGGAAATATTAAAAAAGACCGCGCCGTTATGGTTGGCGACAGGTCACACGACGTTATTGGCGGTATTAAAAACGGCTTATTCACCGTAGGTGTTACCTTTGGCTACGGCAGTGAGGAGGAGCTTAAAGCCGCGGGGGCAAGCCACATTGTTAACAGCGTTAAAGAGCTTACGGAATTTTTAATTTAAAGGGTTATAAAAATAGCGGTGGCACCAATCGGTGTCACCGCTTTAATGTTATTGTTTTTAATAATTAAGGGGATAATCCTCGGGGAAGAAGGTGAACATAAGCAAATATTCTGCATCGGCATCGTTTGTTTTGCCGTCGCCGTTGAAATCTGCTGCTTGATTAATTGGGTAATCCTCAGGGAAGAAGGTATGCATAAGTAAATACTCTGCATCGGCATCGGTTATTTGCTCAGAGCCGTCAACATCGCCGATTTTTACGGGACTAGGTAAGCGAGGAATAACTTCCTCAACCTCTTTTTTACAAACGGAGCAGGTACCAACCTTTAAGCCATCTTCTGTAATGGTAGCTTCCTTAGTTACAACCCATTCGGCAACTTTATGACCTTCGGATACAATTTCAACGGTTTCTACCTTATTACAGATAGAACAGGTTCTGTATTTACTGCCGTTTTCGGTACAGGTTACTTCCTTGGTTACAACCCAATCGCTGTAGTTGTGAGCCACTTTAACAGAGGTGGAAACGCCCTTGCGCTGAGAGTCTGAATAGGCTTTGTTAGCAATACTTGCAGACTGGTCTACAACCAAGGAAATATCAATTTCATCACCTGTAGCGGGAGCTTTTTTAACTCTAAAGGTAAGGGTTGCAAGGGTACCTGTGTACATACAGTCCTCTTTAATAGTGCCGAAGCCCCACATAATTTTATAAGGGGTAACGGTGTGATAGCGGCTATCGGTAGCATTGTTGGTAGCGGTACCATACTTGTATTTATTTATAATTGGGGAATGAGAGCCAATACAGTTTGAGCCCTCAGCGTGGTTGGGGCAAACAACCTCTAAAAGCTCTTTATCGTAACTGATTTCAAGACCTAATGTATAAAATCCTGCGTTGGTGGTGAGATTAAAATCAACGGTGAATTCCTCACCCACTAAAACGCTGCTTTTTGATGGAACTGCTTCAACAACAATTTTTTCGCCTTCAGCGAATGCGGAAATTGAAAAAACAGAAAAACAAAGAAAGACAACAAGCAAAAGTGATATAATTTTTTTCATAACGAATTATTCCTTTCTTTTATAATACATTACTAACGATATCATTATAACTTTAATTTTGTTAATTGTCAACAATTATTTGCGCAAAAACATCACTTCAAGCGAAGTTTCCTCTTGAAGTTTACAAATTATAATAGTATAATAATTAAAACGAAACATAAAGGATAAATATTTATGCCTAATCTTATAATATACGGCTCACCTAACAAGCATTCCTTTACTATGGAGCTTTTAGAAAAAATCCTCTTAAATGACCTTTCTGATTACAATTTTTTTGATTGCTTTGAAGCCAAGCCCGTCCCTTGCGACGGTTGTGGCTACTGTAAGGAAAACGAGGGTTGCAAATTCACTGATTTGAACGGATTTTTTGAAGATTTTAAAAAAGCAAAAGAGGTTATTTTTGCTTTTCCTGTGTATAACGGAAGCTTCCCTGCGCCGTTAAAATCGCTTATTGACCGTTTTCAGTTTCTTTATTATGACAGATTTTTTAAAAACCGCCGCCCCCCTATTGAGGGTATTCGTGAAGTGACCTTAGTTATTACTGCGGGTAGTAAAAATGACCCGCTACCCCTTATAACGGCACAACTCAGCCCGCTTTTTACGGTGTGTGGCTGCAAGCTAAAACGTGCGATAGTCTTAACGGGTACCGACACGGTCCCTACCCTTTTAACAAAAGATTTTTAAATTCAGGAGATAAAAATGGCAAACGATAACAGATTTGAAAAGCTTGTTCCTACCGATAAATTTTTCGGCGGTGACCTAAAGGTTTTAATATGCTATATGCTTTCGGCACTCGGTGAAGCCGTTCCCATAACCGAAACGACTCAGCTTTTCCATTATGAGGGTATTGCAAACTATTTTGACACCCAGACAGCAATTTACGAGCTTGAAAAAGAGGGATATATTTCTGAGGGCGAAAGGTCAAAAGGTTTAATGGCAATAACCGAAAAGGGCGAGGCGCTTTCAAACACCCTTAAGGATAGCGTTTCGGCGGTGCTTAGGGAAAAGGTGTACGGGGCGGTTGTAAAAATGCTTGCCCGCTATAAAGCCGAGCGTGACACCGATATTAAAATTGAAGAAAGAAACGGTGGTTTTTTACTTACCTACTCTGTTATGGGTGGCGAAGAGCCTGTGATTTCATTTAGCATAATGCTTCCCAATATGGCTCAGGCAAATCACCTTAAAGAGCATATTTTAAAAAATCCAAAATATTACTGTGATTCGTTTATTGATTTGCTAACTGAGAATATGTAAAAATAAAGCGTTAAGGAGTTTTGTGGCTCTTTAACGCTTTTAATTTTATTTAGTACATCCAACTTGATGGAATTAAAAAGGTGTAGGGTGCGGTAACTACCGCAAATATTAAAGAAAATTTAAGTCTAAGCAATTTTTCATCCTTTTTAAAAGTGAAAAAATAATTTAAGACAAAAATTAAAGCTGCGGCCATTATAACTGCGGGTAAGGTTAAATATAGTTCATCGGCCATAACGATAACGTCTTTAAGCACGGTCATTACCATTAAAAACATATAACCCGCCGCTATAATATCCGAAAGCATACCAAATAAAAATATTTTAAAAATATGCTTTTTGTACCACTGCTTTTTATCGGCTATTTTCAAAGCAACCATGCCTATTATTAAAACCAAGCTATCAATAATAAAGTTGCCGGGTAAAATTACAAGCCACACCTGCGGAAATAAAAGAAGCATCCAAAACGGGAATAACACATTATAAAGCTTAACTCTGTTTTTGTTTTTCATGGTAATCACCTTTTTTACAAAAAATCCGCAGGATAAATTTTATGTGCGATGTATTTGCCGTTTTGTTTTTCATCATAATCCACATAACCGCCGCAGTTTTCGCCGTAAAGCCAAAAAGCGCATCGCAAAACGCCCTTTTTCTTTTTGGTTTCGGGGTTTAATTCAAGCTGTTTTTTAAATTCCCGTAAGGCTTTATCGGGCACCATTAGGCATTTTGGCAAGGAACTGCTTTTTACCGATGATGCGATATCCAACACAAGGGCATCACGAAGTGTTTTTGTGTCGGCACCGAAAAAATTATAAACCTTTTCTACATAATCGTTAAGCGGACAGCTTTTTAAATCTGTAAACTTGCCAAGCGCGGTTAAAGTATCAAACGGATTTAAGCCCTTACCCTTAAAAATCAGATTATTGGTAAGGGTAAATCTGCCGCTTCCGACAAAGCGGTCAAGCGCATTTTCGGTGTAGTGCAAGGATTTAATTTCATCCGCCGAAAGCCACGGAGTTGAAGTTACCTCATAGGGCGGATTTTTTGAAAATTCAAGGGGATATTTTTCCTTAAATCGGCGCATATCAGCACCGTGAAGCAGCTTTAAAAATCCAAGCTGAAGCATATCGGCGCTGAGCTTAAACGCCTTATTAAAGCCCGATTTAAAGCTTTCATAATCTTCCATAGGCAGCCCTGCAATTAGGTCTATATGAATATGTATATTGCCTAAATCGCAAAGCTTTTTAATGTTTTCGTAAAGCCTTTCGGTATTTGTTTTGCGATTTATTGCTTCAAGGGTTTTTGGGTTAAAGCTTTGTATACCGATTTCAAACTGAATGGCGCCCTCAGGGGCGGTTTTGAGCAGTTCAAAATCCTCATTCCGTAAAAGGTCGCCCGCAATTTCAAAATGGAAGCAGACGCCTCTTGGTATTTTTTTACCGTAGTTTTCTATTATAAACTGCCAAATTTCAAAGGCTCTTTGGCGGTTGGCGTTAAAGGTTCTGTCAACAAATTTTATAATTTTACTGCCCGATGCGGCAAGGGTTAAAATATCATTTTTAGCCCTGTCAAGCGGGAAAAATCTAACTCCGCCAAGTCTGCCCGAAAGGCAAAAAGCGCAGGAAAACGGGCAACCGCGGCTTGTTTCTAAATAAACTATTCTGCCGCCGAGCGAATTTAAAAATTCTTCGCCATACGGGCAAACGGGTATTTCGACCGATGTGTTGGGTGAATTTATAACCATCCCCTGCTCTGCCTTATAGCATAGCCCCGAAATTTTGCTTAAATCGCTATCATTTTGAAGTGCGTTTAAAAGCTCGGCAAAGGGCTTTTCACCCTCGCCCGAGATAATAAAATCTACAAAATCGTTTGAAAGCAGCTCATCAGGGTTATAGGAAACCTCGGGACCGCCTAAAAGTATTTTAACGCCGCTTGATTTAAGCCGCTCGGCAAGCCTTTTAACAAGGGTAATATTCCAAATATAGCAGGAAAAGGCTATTAAATCGGCTTTTTCGGCAGATATTCTTTGGGCAAGGTCATCTTCATTCTCATTCACGGTGCCCTCTAAAACCTTTACCGAAATGTTGCTTGCGCATAGCTCCTTGGCAGAATAATAAAGGTACCACGGGGCAAGGGTGCTGTGAACGTACTGCGAGGCGAGTGATACAATTACCGTTTTCATTTGAGGTATGCCTCAAGCCTGTAAATCGGAAAGCCGAGGGAAGAAAATCTAGCCTCATACTCGGTTACGATATTGCCTTCAAAATCACTTTTATGCAAATCAAGAGATATGTTTTTAAGGGTGAAGCCGTAATCGCTTAAATGCTCAATAGAAAATTCAAAAAGCTGACGGTTATCGGTCTTTTGATGAATTTCAGCGCCCTTTTGCATAATTGTATCGTAAATTTTTAAAAAGTGGGTTGCAGTAAGACGATGGGAAGCGTACCTCTTTTTGGGAAAAGGACAGGAAAAATTAAGGTAAATTCTGGAAATACTATTCGGCTTTATATATTTTAAAAGGTACTCCGCTCCGCTATTTAAAAAGTGAACGTTTGGCAAGGCTTCACACTTTTTACAGGCGGCTAAAATTACGTTATCGCTTTTTTCTACCGCAAGGAAGTTAATATCAGGGTTTCGGCTTGCCATCTCTGCCACAAACTGACCCTTGCCACAACCAACCTCTAAATAAACGGGGTTATTATTACCAAAAAGCTCTGAGAAATCTATATACTCAGGGGTTTCCGCCGCCTTGCGGTAATCCTTTTCATCACTTTTTGCTATAATAAGATTATTAAGGGCAAGTAGCTTTTCGTTTAAATTTTTCTTTCTTCTCATTCGCATAGACTGTTTTCCTTTGATATAAGTTTTAAGATAATAAATATTATATCATAAACAAAAATAAGTGGCAATAAAAATTATTGCACTTAATGAAAAAAGGGCGACCGATGGTCGCCCTTAAACTTCTTATTAAGAATTATTTTTCGTTTTTATAGATTTCTTTAAAATACTTGTAGGTGTCAACCTTTAACTCGCCGCAAGCAGCCTCATCACAAGCGATGATGCCATCCTGATGGAGCTGTAAAGCGCTGATGGTCCAAGCGTGGTCAACGCCGCCCTCAACACAGTGGCGAAGAGCGCGAGCCTTATTGTGACCGCTGATTAAAAGAAGAACCTGTTTAGAATCGCAAACGGTACCTACGCCAACAGAAAGTGCAGTTTTGGGAACCTTGTTAGTATCATTATCAAAGAAGCGGGAGTTAGCAATAAGGGTATCCTCTGTAAGAGCTCTAACGCCTGTTCTTGAAGTAAGTGAAGTAAATGGCTCATTGAAAGCAATGTGACCGTCTACGCCGCTATCGCCAAGGAAAAGGTCAATTTGACCGTAGGAAGCAATTTTTGCTTCATAACGAGCGCATTCAGCTTCTAAATCCTCTGCCATACCGTTTAAGATATTAACGTTTTCTGCAGGGATATCAATATGATTAAAGAAGTTGTCGTGCATAAAGTACCAATAGCTTTGGTCGTGTTCTCTGGGAAGACCAACGTACTCATCCATATTAAAGGTTACAACGTTTTTAAAGGTAACCTTACCAGCCTTGTTCATTTCAATAAGTCTTTTGTAAACGCCAAGGGGTGATGAACCTGTTGGAAGTCCCAAAACAAAGGGACGGTCTTCCTTATGAGCATTGATAGCGTCAGCAATATGCTGAGCTGCCCATTCGCTCATATTTTCATAGTTTTCTTTGATAATAAGTTTCATAAAAATTACTCCTATTCAATATAGAATAACCGTATTTTTTGAACGCGGTTTATGCAAAAAAGCAACTGCTTTTTTAACAAAATTATTATTGCACAACGATGAAAAAATGTCAATATTTTTTTAGGTTAAATCTAAATAAAAGTTTTTTACTGTTTTTCAAAATTTTCTACAAAATAACAACTTCGCCCATATTTAATATATGAATATCAGGCTCATTTTTAATGTTCCCCATAACGGTGGAATTAATATTAAACTCATCGTTATTTTCGTTTGGTAGATGCAAAACGTAAACTTTACTTGCGCCAAGATTTTTCAAAAGCCTTAATGATGACGGCGAATTAAAATACGAAAAGGGTGCAAGTAAAACATCGGGTTTTGAATTTTCAGCCAAATTTTTAAGGTTTGCAGGCGAAGCATCACCCATAAACCAAACGGTTTTAGAACCCTTAATAATAAAGCTTAAATGCTTTGCATCGGTTTTACCAATATGCCGCGTTTCAGCCGAGCTTACCGTAACCCCTTTCACGCTTTGGGGAGTTGGGCAGTCCGGACTTATAATTTTGTTTCCCGTTTTATTTTCATAATAAAGGGCAAACTCATTATCAAAATGGTCGGTGTGAAAATGAGTGTAGGCAACAATATCAGGCAAACTGTGAAAAAGCTTAAGCTTTATGTCATTGGGTGTAGCTAAATATGGCGGTAAATCACCGCAAACACCGTCAAGCAGTATGCGAACGCCATCAAGTGTAAGCAGCACTCCGGCATTTGCGGTTCTTAATATTTTCATTATACGCCCTGCTTAGCGCGACGTAAAGCTTCTGCTTCGGTACAACCGTTTTCAGAAACGTGACCGTTGAGAGGCACTATTTTATCGTTAATGGCATCAATAATCCAGCTAGCCTGTGGGAAGAAGTACTCATCAAATTCAAAGGGAGGGGTGATCCAGTTGCGTGCGCCAACAACAACGGGTGGTGCATCAAGATCATCAAAGCAAAGCTCGGTAATGTTCTTAGAAACATCGTTCAAGAAGGAGCCGCGAGCACAAGCATCCGAAACGAGTACAACCTTACCTGTTTTACGAACAGATTCAACAATCTTTGTATAATCAAGCGGAACAAGTGAGTGAAGGTTGATAATATCAGCTTCCATACCGTATTTCTCGCTTAACTGTTTAGCGGCATCTACTGCTCTGTAAAGGGCGGCACCGATGGTGATGATTGTAACGTCCTTACCATCGCGAACCTTGTTTACATCGCCGATTTCAATTTCATAACGCTCTTCGGGAACGCCACCCTCGTGGAACTGTTCGCCGATATCGTATATTCTCTGGCTTTCAAAGAACACAACAGGATCGGTGCCCTTAAGTGCGGTTTCCATAAGACCCTTAGCCTCCCAAGGAGTTGCGGGGAAGCAAACCTTAAGACCGGGGATATGTGCGCAAAGAGCGGTCCAGTCTTGTGAGTGCTGTGCGCCGTACTTGGAACCAACAGAAACACGAAGAACAACCGGCATTTTTAAAATACCTGCAGACATTGCCTGCCATTTGGACATCTGATTGAAGATTTCATCGCCTGCGCAACCAATAAAGTCGGCATACATAAGCTCAACCAATGCACGACCGCCCGAAAGTGCATAACCAACTGCAGTACCAACAATGGCTCCCTCTGCCAATGGAGAGTTAAAGATACGGCTGTGGGGTAATGCATCCATCATACCGCGGTAAACTGCGAATGCGCCGCCCCAATCACGACAGTCCTCACCGTAGGCAATCATTGTTGGGTCTTCATAGAAGCGGTCATAAATAACTTCGGATAAAGCATCACGAAGATTGTACATCTTCATTTTAGAAACGGGCTTGCCGTTTTCATCTACGCTGTTACGAACCTTACTTTTAATCTTCTTATAGCCTTCAGCCTCTTCCTTAGGAACAAGGTATTCAGGCTCACGGTCATCAAACTTTTCAACCTTTTCGTTTGAGTACATAAGACGCTCAACAACTGCGGGATCCTTATTAAAATCACAATATGGGCTGAATTCGGGATCGGCGGCTGCTTTGCAAATCATGGTCATACGGTCGGAGGTTTCCTTAAGGATTGCGTTTACTTCATCCTCGGTCATAACGCCTGCCTCAACAAGCTTTGCAGGATAGGTTACAAGCGGGTCTACTTCCTTCCAAGTATCAATTTCTTCCTTAGTGCGGTATGCGTTCTGGTCGGAAACCGAGTGACCTGAATAACGATAGGTAACGGTTTCAAGCATTACAGGACCCTGACCGTTTCTAAGGAGTTCAAGTTTACGCTCCATAGCATCAATAACTGCGAGTGGGTTGTAGCCATCTACTGTTTCAGCGTGGAACTGAGTTGGGCTAACACCGGAAGCAATTCTGGACATTCTGTCCTGACCCATTGTTTCGCCACGGGTCTGGTCGCCCATACCGTAGGAGTTATTAAAGATGTTGTAAAGGATAGGCATACCGTCATTATGAGATTCCCAAAGGGTTTTGTACTGATCCATAGCGGCAAAGTTAAGTGCCTCCCAAACGGGACCGCGAGCCATAGCGGCATCGCCAACATTACAAACAACAATACCCTTTTTATCATTGATTTTTTTGAATAGGGCTGCACCTGTGGAAATTGTACCCGAACCGCCAACTATAGCGTTGTTGGGATAAATACCAAAGGGTAAGAAGAAGGCGTGCATAGAACCGCCCATACCCATATGGAAGCCTGTTTCACGGGCAAAAATTTCAGAAAGTGTACCGTAAAGAATAAAGCGGATAGCAAGCTCTTTTTTATCCTTACACTCGCCGAGCTTTTCGGTAGCACGAAGACATTTACCATCAAGGAAGTTTTCCATAACCTCCATTAACTGCTCGTCGCTCATTTTTTCAATAGTTGAAAGAGCCTTTGCAAGAATTTCAGAGTGAGAACGGTGTGAGCCAAAGGCAAAATCGTTTTCATCTAAAAGATAAGCCTGACCTACGCAAGCGGCTTCCTGACCTGTTGAAAGGTGAGCAGGACCGGGATATGTATGGTCAATACCGTTATAAGAACCCTGAGTTTTAATAAGGTTAAGCATGGTTTCAAACTCACGCAAAACGGTCATATCACGGAAAATACGAATAAGGTCTTCCCTTTTGTATTTACCTGATTTTAATTCTTCTTTAATGGTTTTGTTGTACTGATTTACAGGTATGTCCTTAAAAACAACCTTACCCGCCTCGCGTACCTCAGCAGGATCTACAAATAAACTTTTAGGCATAAAAATTCCTCCTTAAATATGGAATATTGCTTCACGGATAATTTCCGCAACGGTTGGATGCGGGAATACCAATTTTTGCAAACGTACAGGTGTAAGCTCGGTATCAACCATCATAGTGGCGGTCATAATGATTTCAGAAGCATATGAGCCTACCATATGGCAACCTACCAAACGCTTATTATCTGTATCAACAACAATTTTTATAAAGCCTTTACCGCCGTTTGTTTCGGCAAGGTAACGACCCGCATATGACATAGGTAATTTAACCTCTTTAACCTTCATACCCTTTTGCTCGGCGGCTTCTTTAGACAGACCAACGCTTGCAACCTCAGGGTCGGTATAGATTACAGATGGAATTACGTCATAACGCATTTCATCATTTTTACCCAGCATATGATTAACGGCAACCTCCGCCTCGCGATAGGCGGTGTGAGCAAGCATAAGCTTACCGTTGCAGTCGCCTATTGCATAAACACCTGAAACGTTGGTACAAAGATGTCTATCGGTTTTAACAGCCGCTCTATCCATATCAATGTGAAGGGTTTCAAGACCAATGTTAGCGGTAGATGGCTTTCTGCCTGCCGAAAGAAGAACCTTATCACAAGAAAGTTCCTTCTTCTCGCCGTTTTCTTCATAAACAACGCTGTTTTTCTTAACCTCAAGAACCTTACAGGAAAGCTTGAATTCCATACCGCGTTTTGTAAAGGCATCGGTAAGCACCTTACAAATTTCGGGGTCGGTAGCGCCTGCGATTTTAGGCATCATTTCAATTACCGTTACCTTTACGCCAACGCTTGCGAAGTAATAAGCCATCTCAAGACCGATTACGCCGCCACCGATAACAACTAATTCTTTAGGTAGCACTTTATCATCAAGCACCTCGCGGTTTGTAACAACAAAGCCACTCTCTAAGCCCTCTTTAAGACCGGGTACGGGCGGAACAACCGTTTCAGAGCCGGTAGCAATTACAAGGCGTTTGCCTGTGTAAACCACGCCTGCGGCTTCAACCTCAAAACCGTTTGCGCCCTTGCCCTTAATAACGGCGTTTTCTGAAACTACCGTTACTTTATTTGCCTTCATTGTGGCGCCTACGCCCGAAACCAAGGCTTTAACAACGCCGTTTTTACGCTCAATAACCTTTGCGTGGTCATACTTAACGTTTTCGGCAGTAACACCATAGGCTTCGCTTTCTTTAGCGTGGCGATACATTTTAGATGAGTTAAGAAGTGTTTTGGTGGGGATACAACCCTCATTAAGACAGGTGCCACCAAGAGCCTTTTTCTCAAATACTGCGGCTTTCATACCGTTTTGTGCCGCACGCTCAGCGCAAAGATAACCGCCGGGGCCGCCGCCAACAACCAATACGTCAAAAATTTCCATTATACTGCCCCCTATTTTGCTAAAAGAACGGTAAAGTTCTCAAGATTTTCACCAAGCTCTTTTTGGAAGCGAGATGCGGGACTACCGTCTACTGCGCGATGGTCATATGTAAGGCTGAGACACATAGCGGGATAAATTTCAATAGAGCCGTCTGCCGCCTTGCGAACTCGGTCGATTGTTTTACAAACACCCAAGATACCCGTTTGTGGTGGGTTGATAACGGGTGAGAAGGACTCAACGCCCAAAGAACCGAGGTTAGAAACGGTAAATGTACCGCCTGAAAGCTTATCGGGGCTGATGTTGCCCTCGCGGCACTGAGCCGCAAGCTCCTTAACTGCCTTTGAAATTTCAAGAAGGCTCATTTCATCTGCTCGGAAAATGGTGGGAACCATAAGTCCGCGCGGAGTATCAACCGCAACGCCTAAATTTACGTGCTTAAAGAGTCTGATGCTTGTATCATCAAGCATATGTGCGTTAAGGTCGGGATGATTTTTAAGTGTACGGGAAACGGCATAAAGCACGATATCGCCAAGGGTGATACCTGCATAGTCGCCACCCATTGCTTTTAAAGCTTTTCTATACTCTAAAATTGTAGTAGCATCAAAGCTGGTGTTATGTGTAAGCTGAGCCATAGTGGAAAGTGAGGTGTGCATTGATTTGCTAATAGCCTTACGAATACCACTGAACTTAACGTCGGTATATTCTTCCTCGGCGGGTGCGGCTGCTGCAACGGGTGCAGAAGCTTCTGCCGCAACGGGCGGATTTTCCATAATCGCTCTGACATCACGCTCTATAATTCTTCCGTTAGGACCTGTGGGTGTTGCAAGTGACGCATCAACCCCTGCGCGCTCTGCAAGCTTTTTAGCTCTTGGAGAAACGGGACTCTTTTTACCCTCTGCTGCGGTAGATTGAACTGCAGGGGCTTCGGCGGGGGCTGCAGCTACTGCTTCGGGCTCTGCTTTTTCTACTGGAGCAGGAGCTTCTTCAGCACCGTCTACGCTTGGGCGAAGGGCGGAGCAGTCCTCACCCTTATTTCCAACCGCACAAACATTTACAAGACAGGGAACCTCATCACCCTCATCAAAAAAGATTTCAAGCAAGGTACCCTCGGCAGTTGATTCACATTCAAAACTAGCTTTATCGGTTTCGTATGTAAAAAGAATGTCGCCAACCTTTACTTCATCGCCAACCTTCTTTTCCCAGTTACCAATAATACAACTTTCAACCGTAATACCGGCCTTTGGCATAATTACTGCATTTGCCAAAATAACCCCTCCTTTAATATTCGCATTTCTCCTATGCGTTAGATTTAATATTTCGGTGGCACAAGACCTTGTGCGCAAATACTAATACATAGTATATTTTACTACAATAAAGTTAATCAGTCAATATTTTTTGCGTGAAAAAATATTTTTTTTAAAATATTTCCGGTTTGATTTGACAACCATCTATAATATAGTATAATTATGATAGTAAATTGTTTTAAGGAGATATTATGATTTCAAAATTACTGGTTTATAAAGCTACTGATTTTAACCCATATTTTAACCTTGCTACCGAAAAAGCTTTGTTTGAAAGCCTGCCTAAAGATGCCCTTATTTTATATTTGTGGCAAAACGAAAACACGGTGGTTATTGGAAAAAATCAAAATCCGTGGGCGGAATGTAACTGTGAGCTTTTAAAAAGTGAGGGCGGCTTTGTTGCGCGCCGACTTTCGGGTGGCGGCGCCGTTTTTCACGACCTTGGAAACCTTAACTTCACCTTTATAGCAAGCGAAGAAAATTTAAGTATGGAAAAAAACTTTGAAATTATAAAATCAGCTTGCAGACTTTGTAAAATTGAAGCCGAACTTTCGGGCAGAAACGATATTTTGGTAAAGGGCAAAAAGTTTTCAGGGAATGCTTTTTATCATTCTGCGGGCAAGGCGTACCACCACGGAACTCTGCTGCTTAACACTAACAGCGAAAAGCTTGCCCGTTACCTTACGCCAAACGCCGAAAAGCTAAAGGCAAAGGGTGTGAAATCGGTTAAATCGAGAACGGTTAACTTATGCGATATTGTGCCCGAGCTTACGGCGGAAAAAATGCAAAATGCAATTATAACAGCCGCCGAAAAAGAATTTGGCTTAACCGCCGAAATTATGGACAAGGTTGAAGCCTTGGAAACAAAAAAAGCCGCCGATTTATTTGGCAGCTGGGACTTTATTTTTGGCAGCTCCCTACCCTTTAATTTAACCGTTTCAAAACGCCTTGCATTTGGTATTTGTGAGCTTAATTTAAACTTTGAAAAGGGAAAAATCAGCAAGGCACGACTTTTTACCGATGCGCTTGATGAAACCCTTTCTGAACGCTTTGAAAACTGTCTTTTGGGATGTGATTTTTCCTTTGAAAATATAAAAAATCGCCTTGAAAAGGAATTTAAAAATGATATTTCAAATGAGCTTTTAAAGCTAATAGAAAAAGCCTTGATGCAGTAGCACCAAGGCTTTCTCTATTATATTTCAGGCGCAATATAGTTCTTTTGGTTAAGAGCTTTTTCAATTTTATCAAGATTTTCCTCCGACTCTGCTCGCACCGTATGGTAATGGTAGCCTCCCGTAATATTCATAAGCTCTGACGACTTTCCCGTTCGGACTCCCTCAATAAACTGCTTTACATGAAGACGGGAGAAGATGTTAAGCTTTGCAACTACTCTGCCATAGACCTTATGCCACACGAAAACATCCACAACGGTGCCGCCAAGGTCAACAATTAAATTCAGCTCATCCTCGGTTTGCTCTGTTGTGTGGTATAATTTGAATACACGCTCCTTAAGCGGAGATTTTTGCATAATATAACCACTATGGGTTGAGAGAATATCGTATCCTGAGTTTTTCAGAATAGTGATATCCTGAACGATAATTTGTCGGGATACTGAAAACCGCTCCGAAAGACTGCTGCCGGATATAGCTTTCTGCTCGGATAAAAGCAGATTAACAATAGCTTTTCTTCGCTCGTTAGCCTTCATGTATTCACCCCTTTATATAGCGTGTAGGTTTTTTAAAGAAAGGTCAAGAATTGGAGATGAATGTGTAAGTGCGCCGCTTGAAATGTAATCAACACCAATATCAATCAGTCTTGCAACATTCTCTTTTGTTACGTTACCGCTGCACTCGGTTTCAGCTCTGCCTGCGGCAAGCTTTACCGCCTCTTTCATATCCTCAACGCTCATATTGTCAAGCATAATGATGTCGGCGCCTGCTTCGAGCGCTTCCTTTAGCATATCAAGATTTTCTACCTCAATTTCAATTTTGCGAACAAAGGGGGCATATTCCTTAGCCATCATAACTGCTTCTTTAACACCGCCTGCGGCTCCGATGTGGTTATCCTTTAAAAGAATACCGTCGCTGAGATTATAGCGGTGATTGTAGCCGCCGCCAACCTTAACGGCATATTTTTCAAAAATACGCATACCCGGTGTAGTTTTACGGGTATCAAGAAGCTTTGTTTTACTGCCCTTTAAAAGCTCGGCAATATTACGGGTATAGGTTGCGATACCGCTCATTCTTTGCAGGTAATTAAGCGCTGTTCTTTCGCCCGAAAGAAGCACTCGGATATCTCCGCGAACGATACCTAGCTTTTGACCATTTTTAACCTCATCACCGTCTTTACAGGTGAAGGTTACCTCGGTTTTTTCATCAAGAAGCTCAAAAACTCTTTTGAAGACATCAAGTCCTGCAATAACGCCGTCCTCCTTGCAAATCAGCTCTACTTCACCAAGCTGATACTCTCTCATTACCGAATTGGTGGTAATATCCTCGCTTGTGATATCCTCTTTTAAAGCGAGCATAATCAAGTTATCTGCATTAAGCTTCATTGAAATATTATTCATGACTTTGTTTCTCCTTTTCAATGGCTGTTAAAACCATTTCTTTATATTTTTCCTCATATCCCTCATACCTAGCCGCATCAACCGTATATTCACCGACCGACCGATTAGGTGAATAGTTAGCGGTAATATGCTTTGCGGCGCGCTTTGCAAAAACAAGGCTTTCAAGCAACGAATTACTTGCCAAGCGGTTTCTGCCGTGAACTCCGTTACAAGCCGTCTCCCCAACGGCGTACAGACGGTCCATAGAGGTTTTGCTAAAGCTGTCAACATCAATACCGCCCATAAAATAGTGCTGTGACGGAACAACGGGAATGGGCTCCTTAGTAACGTTGTAGCCTTCATCTAAACACTTTTGATAGATATTAGGGAAATGAGCTTTAATTTCTTCTTCGGGGATTGGCGCCAAAGAGAGCCACACGTGCTCGGCGCCCTCCTTTTTCATTTCCTCAAGGATTGCATTTGCAACAACGTCACGAGGAAGCAGCTCATTAACAAATCTTTCACCCTTGGAGTTAAGTAAAATTGCACCCTCGCCGCGAACCGACTCAGAAATAAGGAACTCACGACCGTGCTTTTTGGTATAAAGGGTTGTAGGGTGTATTTGTATGTAATCTATATGCTGAAGCTTGATATTATACTTTAAAGCAAGCGCCAGAGCATCACCCGTTAGGTGGCGGTAGTTTGTAGAGTGTTTAAAAAGTCCGCCGATACCGCCCGTAGCAAGCACGGTATAATCTGCAATAATTGAAATATAATTTCCGTTCTCATCACGGCCGACAATACCGTTACAATGATTATTATAACTGATAAGATCTACCATTGTAAAGTTTTCTATGAGGGTAATGTTCTTTCTGCCTCTTGCGGTTTCAAGCAGATGCGAGGTTATTTCCTTACCCGTTTCATCCTCGTGGAATAAAATTCTGGGCTTAGAATGGGCGCCCTCGCGGGTATAGGTAAAGCTTTCGCCGTTCTTTTCAAACCTAACGCCAAAGGAAACCAGATCGGCGATTACATCCTGTGAAGACTCAATCATTATTTCAACCGATTTGGGGTTATTTTCGTAATGCCCCGCCTTCATTGTATCTTCAAAAAAGGCTTCACGGTCTTTTTCATCACGCAAAACACAAATACCGCCTTGCGCTAAATAGGAGTCACTTTTACGGGCTATATTTTTGGTTACCACAGTAACATTTTTATCTTCAGGTAGGTTCAGTGCGCAGTAAAGCCCCGCCACGCCACAGCCTACAATTAAAATATCCGTTTTCATATCACTTTGCAAGCTCCAACATTCTCTCCAACGGAAGAAGCGCACCCTCACGGGTTTTTTCATCCACCGTAATTTCTTTATCTTCCTTTTCAAGAACAGACAGCAACGCTTCAAGGGTATTCAGCTTCATATCTGCACAGCAGGGATGAGGATTTGGGTAGTAAAAACGCTTGTGCGGATTATCGGTTATCAGCTTGAAATCCACGCCCTCCTCGGTGCAGATGATAAATTCATCGGCAGTGCTTTCATTTGCATAGGAAATAATATCTGCCGTACTGCCGATATAATCGGACAATGCCAAAACCTCCGCTTCACATTCGGGATGGGTCAGTACCAAGGCTTCGGGATGCAGACTCCTCTGCTCTAATATTTGCGCTGCCGTTACCCTTGCGTGAATGGGACAACAACCGTCATTGAGTATTATATTCTTCTCCGGCACCTGCTTTGCAACAAAGCTGCCAAGATTTTTGTCGGGTATGAAGAATATATTTTTATTTGGTAATGCTCTAACAATTTTAACAGCGTTGGAGGAGGTTACGCAAACATCACTTTTACATTTTAATTCTGCAGTGGAATTTATGTAGCATACAACCGCAAGGTCATTATACCTGCTTCGCATTTCTTCAATAATTCCGTCTGCCACCATATGTGCCATTGGACAGTCGGCATAGGGGTCAGGCATTAACACCTTTTTGTTGGGATTGAGAATTTTTGCGCTCTCACCCATAAAGCCTACACCGCAGAATACAATAATATCTGCGCTGCTTTGTTTTGCCACCTTCGCAAGATAGAAGGAGTCGCCAACGTAATCTGCCACCTCCTGCACCTCGGCAGGGGCATAATAGTGGGCAAGAATAACGGCATTCTTAGCATGTTTTAATTGTTCGATTTGATTTTTCATTGTCCTTTACCTCATCATACGAACTTGTTATTTATTGTATAGAATTATAACACCTGCATTTACATCTGTCAACTTATCTGTAAACCTTTTGAGTTAGAAGTTTACAACTTCCGTTGTCAATTTTATGTGAACATTATACAAAAAAAGCTTTTCTTTAAGCCATTAACTCTAAATTATTCTATGTTTAAGATAAAGACCATTAATGCTTATAAAAGGAAAAGAGTCATAATGATTGCAGTATGCTCCAAAGCTGTGATAAAATTGTGGTAAATTGATTTTGTCACTTACCCATGTTATAATAGTTTTAGTTGCATTTTATACTGCTTTTTTTAGCTCATCGTCAAATAAAGTTCAATAATTGTTAATACTCAGTTGAGAAACAGTTAATTTTTAGGTTTTATCATATCTTATTATGGAGAATTTTGTCAATATAGAAAGGTAGACCCCAATTGAGTAAAAAGAAGCCTTGGCTTTTCAGAGCCATTAAATATTTAGTTCGCCTGTTTTACCCTAAAACGGAGGTTGTTGGGCTGGAGCATATACCCGATGAACCTGTGATTATCGTAGGAAACCATACACAGCTACACGGGCCTATTGCTTGTGAATTGTATTTCCCCGATAACTATTATACTTGGTGTGCGGGACAGATGATGAAGCTAAAAGAGGTGCCACGGTATGCTTATACAGATTTTTGGTCGCAAAAGTCAAAAATCACAAGACCGCTTTTCAAGCTTGCGTCTTACATAATAGCGCCTCTGTCCGTGGTGGTTTTTAATAACGCACGGACCATTGCCGTTTATAAAGATAATCGGATTTTAAGCACATTTCGAGAGTCTATCGCAAAGCTGCAAAGCGGCAACAGCATAGTTATTTTCCCTGAGCAGGATAAAAGATACAATAATATTATATATGACTTTCAAGAAGGCTTTGTTGATGTGGCGCGGCTTTATTATAAACGAACAGGCAAGGAGCTTCTCTTTGCGCCGCTCTATATTGCGCCAAAACTTAAAAAGATGTACTTAGGTAAGCCGATTAAATTTTCCGCCGATACACCCATTGAAAAGGAGCGCCGCCGTATTTGCGATTACCTGATGCAGGAAATTACCGATATTGCTTGCAGTTTACCTGAGCATACCGTTATTCCTTACCGCAATATTCCGAAAAAACATTATCCGACAAACAGTAAGATGGAGGCAGAAGATGAAAAAACCCGTTGTTGATTACCGTGAGTTTCGCTTTTCTAAGCTTAATACTCCGCAATTTTCTCATCTAAAGCTCCTTCTTGGCTGGGTAGGATATTTTATACTGTATTTTCTTACAGAAAACTTAATCCCCGTAGAAAAATGCCATGTTATCCACTGCGGTCTTGATGATATAATTCCGTTTTGCGAATGGTTTTTACTGCCCTATGTATTTTGGTATGCGCTGATTGTTTTTTCACTTGGCTACTTCGCCTTTTACGATGTGGATAGCTTTAAAAAATTGCAGACCTTTATTATTATCACGCAGATTGTTGCAATGATTATATACATAGTATATCCCAACTGCCAAAACCTGCGACCTGCCGAGTTTCCCAGAGATAATTTTTTAACCGACTGCATTGGCTTTTTATACGCCTTTGATACTAATACAGGCGTTTGCCCGTCACTTCACTGCGCCTACTCCATTGGTATTGCAAGCGTATGGCTCAAGGCAAAGGACGTTTCAATATTATGGAAGGCATTTGTGGTTATTGCCGTTATTTTAATTTGCCTTTCCACTATGTTCATAAAGCAACATTCGGCGGTTGATTTCTTTGTGGCATTACCTGTATGTCTGCTTGCTGAAATTTTAGTATTTAAAGTCTTTTACAAGAAAAAAGCATAAAGTTTTAAAGGAATGGGAATTATGAGCGTTATTATTAAGGAAGTTACAACAAAAAAGGATTTAAAAAAATGGATTGAGTTTCCAAACAGGCTTTATAAGGACAACGAATATTACGTTCCCTTCTTGGCAAGTGATGAGATGGAAACCTTTTCAAAAACCAAAAATCCCGCCTACGCCTTTTGCGAAACAAAGCTGTTTTTAGCATATAAGGGCAATGAAATTGTTGGCAGAATAGCAGGTCTTATTAACCACGCCTACAATAAAAAGTGGAATAAAAATGCCATTCGTTTTACCCGTTTTGATTTTATTGATGATTTTGAGGTTTCGCAAAAGCTTTTTGATGCCGTTGTGAATTGGGGTAGAGAAAACGGTCTTACCGAAATTATGGGGCCGATTGGCTTTACCGATATGGATCACGAAGGTATGCTGATTGAAGGCTTTGAGGAATTTAATCTTTCCATCACTTTTTATAATCACCCCTACTACATAACTCATATGGAAAACTTGGGACTTAAAAAAGATATTGACTGGTTTGAGTATAGAATTAGCGTTCCCGAAAAAATAGACCCACGATTTGAAAAAATCGCAGGTCGTCTGTTGGAACGAAAGGGCTATGAAATTGTCACCTACAACAATCGAAAAGTGTTATATAATGACGCCTTGGAAGCCTTTAAAATTATTGATATTGCCTTTTCAAAGCTATACGGAACAGTACCGCTCACACCCGAAGTTATTAAGCACGCCATTGACGGTTATGTTCCCGTTGTAAATCTTGACTATGTTTGCTCCGTTAAGGATAAAGAGGGTAAAATCATCGCCTTTGGCGTATTGGTGCCGTCTATTGCAAAGGCTTTAAAAAAATCGAACGGCAAGATGCTGCCCTTTGGCATATTCCGTTTACTGAAAGCGCTAAACGGCAAAAATGATACCTTGGAAATGTTTTTTGTTGCCGTTCAGCCTGAGTATCAATCCCTTGGACTTCCGGCAATTTTAATAAACACATTGACACAGAAAATTATTGAAAACGGTGTGCGATATTGCGAAACGGGTCCCATGCTTGAAACCAACACAGCTGTACACAGTATGTGGCGCCACTTTGATAAACGCCAGCACCGTCGCCGCCGCTGTTACATAAGGGATATTTAAAAATCCTTCTGTCAACCGTTTTATTAAAGGAATTTAAAACTAACCGCCGCAACCGATGTGGGGTTTTTAACATTTAAATCAATCAGGTAAACCGTTTCAGAGCATTCTGCAGAGGCAATATGCTCTTCGGTGGTGATAAAAAGCTCCAGTACGCTTTTATCGTAAGCTATGACCGTATCACCTACCCTCACCCCTTCCGAAACCTCTTCGGCGGGTGTTATAGAAACAAATCTTTCTATAATTTCGGTGGGCGCCTTTGTAAACTTAAATTCATCGGTCATATATAGGCAGTCTGCCTCACACCTGAAGGTACGGGTAACAGTTTTAAGGCTTTCAATATCATAAGCATTCTCCATAGAAAAAGAGTATTCATTTTCTTTTTCTATGTATACAACGGATTTTTCAGGGCTGGTAACCTGAAGCTGACCGTTAATTATAGGAACACTGTGACCTCTGGATGAGGTGCAAAGGTAGGTATAGCGTGTTTCGGACCGAAAATATTGACGGGTGTATAACCCTACGCCTATATCGGCAAGGGTTACTCGCCCGTTTTTTGATAAAATAAAGGCGCCTACATCGTTATGATTATGGAATTCGGCATTACAACCTGCCTTACAGGCAAAGGCGTAATCCTTTTGCCTGTTTATAAACCATTGATTATCGTGGTAGATATGATTTTTGGGGTTAAGTGTGCAGTTTTGAAGCTTGGGGTCGCTCCAAAGAAGGTTACGTAAAGGTTCAGAGCCTTTAAACCCTTCCATAGTGAGAGAAGGGATTTCAATATCGGGATATTCCGTTTTAAGAAAATGCGAAAACCAAGTGCTCGGAGCAACTCTGCGTCCGCTATCCGAAAAGCTGATACATTCATCCTCATTTATGAAAATATTCTGTTGAAAACGGGCGATTTGATGCACCTTTTCTCTTTTAAAAAGGTCTATTTCGCCGTTGGTATAGTCGCGGAGCATACTTGCAAACAGGCAGAAAAAGGAAAAGCCGTAATTCCAATAGCCATACCCTTCCTTACAGCAGCCGTCATCATCAAAGCCGCTTAAATAGCCTTCAATGGTTCGCATCATAGCGGGAAGCTGTTCATCAATTTCTTCATTTTCACATATGTAAAGATATGCGCAAAGTGTTGCGCCGGTGCAAACCGCCGCCCAGTTATTAGTTTTACGCTTCCAATTAAAATCGTACTTTTTATAGGAGTCAATAACCCTTTGCCTTACCTCATATTCAGCGCGTCTTCTAACCAAATCGGGAAGTTTATCACCCACAAAATATAAAATTTCTGCAACTCTAAAGCCCATAATTGTGGATGTAAGGTCAAGAAAGGTTTTTCTGCGCTCTTCGGGCAGGGCTTCCGAAACGTGCGCGGGAATTGACCAGCTTTCAAAATCGCAGACGTTCCAAATAGCATCGGCAAGCTCGGTAAGATATTTTTCTTCTTTTGTAAGAAGATATGCCAGAAAAAAGCATCTCATTCTAGCCTCATAGTTACTATAAACCCTTTGAAATTCAACCCTGCTTCCGGTAGTTTCAAAAAGGTGTATATCTCTAAATCTTATGCGTGGCGGGTCGGTTTTAATAAATTCCTCTGCCAAGGCTAAAATATTTTTTCTTGCGGTAGCGTAGTATTCGTGGGTGCGAATTTGCTCCCATTTTTCCTCATTGAATTCCTTAAATAATCTTCCCATAACGGTTCCCTCTTTTCATATAAAGGTAGTATTATAATTTTCTTTGACTAAAGTATAGCGTTATAAAAAATTCAAGACGTTTTGCCCTAGGCCTTGCAAGATTAAATTGGGTAAAAAGCGCCGAAATATGCCGCTTTGAGGCGGGTTCGGGTTTAACTGCTCACCCTAGCCTATAATTTTTTTAAGTAAATCTCCAAGCACCTTTGCCATAGATGCAAAGCCTAAATCATTTGGGTGGCAACCGTCAACCGTGCCGTCATTACCCGCTAGTTCCATAAGCTCAGGCCCTTCAATTAAATATACGTTTTTATCCCCGTTTTGAAGGGCGTTATTATAGGTTTCTTTTATTACGTTAAGCCGCTCAATCTCATCACCATACAAGCGGAATTTAGGGCGCGACATCATTACAATAGGTAATTCGGGATTTTTCTCGCGTATAATTTTAAACATTCTTTCGTGGGTGTTTTTAAGGTGCTCAACACTCGGAGCGTTATGGTCATAATCATACACAAAGCAGGACATTTTAAGTTCACTTACGTATTCGGCAATTTCCTTTTCACCCTTGGCGTTGCCCGAAAAACCAAGATTTATATAATCGGCATTAAGCCTACGGGAAATAATACTTTCATAAATCATACCAGGCCTTGAAGCGCAACCGCCATGCGTTATTGATGAGCCGTAAAAAACAATTGGGACACTTATAGCGTAAGGCTTTGGAGCTAATAGCTCCGCCGTATTACTAAGCCCTATAAACATATCCTTTACTAAACTGTAAATTGGCAGATTGATGGTTATTTCACGCATTTTCTTTTCACCAAAACCGACTATGCCTTCAAAGGTATCCTTAATATCTATTTTGGGTACAAAGGTGTGGGGGTGGGTGTTATTTACGTACAAATCAAACCCCGCCGAGCCTGTAAGGGTCATATGGGGCATTCTACCAATATGCGCAAACTTGGCGTGAACGGCAACGTAGGGGCTATCGGTAATAAATCTCACCCTGCCACCCGCGGTAAAACCGCTTAAATGGAAAACGCTTTCACTAACCGTTTTGGCGGTAGCCTTAGGCATCCTTGTGAAGTTGCCATCCTCATACGTTACGCCACAAACCTGAAAGGGTGCGTTTAAAACGTTATGAAACTGAATATCACTTACAGTAAGGTTTGTTTCTACCTTAAAATTTGAATCTATCTTTGAAATATCCGGCATATTCGTCACCTACTAAATTGCAATATATTATTTTTACACAAATTAACAAACGCTTCAAGGATTTTCGTACTGCCACCATTGTTTTTCAAAGGTTTCTATTATAGAATAATTACCGCTTTTGAGTACCTCTATAAAATCCTTGTTGTTATTTATTTTTTTATCCGTTGTAATTCCGCCCAAGGCAAAATTAGGAGAGCAGTGGAAATCTGTACCCGAAAGAATAGGCTTATTATAAAACTTTGCAAAGCTTTTAGCCATTTCGTTACGAAACTTTGGAGTGCCTGCATTATACCCTTCAATACCAAAAACGTGGTTTGGTGTGCAAACGGTCATTTGATCACGAAAAGGGTGCGCCTGTACAATAAGGGCGCTATCGGGCAACACGTTGGATAGTTCTTCGACGTTTTTAAGCCTGTTTAAAAGGGGAAGATTATAAAAATCCTCGGGGTTAAGACCGTAAACCAAATAATCGTTAGGGGTGCCGTCAAAACGAACTTCGGCGCCGCAAAGAACCGTAAATCCAATTTTTTCTGCCTCATTCAAGGCAGAATAATATCCCCTTAAATACCTATCAATAATGGAGGTTTTATCATCTAAATTAATGTCATCCTTAAACCATTTGTAAAAAGAGCTGAAATAATGGTCGGTAATAACAACACCGTCATAGCCTATTTCTTTATACTTTTTTACAATTTCGGCTCCGCTAACGTTAGCAACTATATCACCCTCAGCAGTGTGAATGTGAAGATCATATTTGTACATAATTTATTCCCCCTTTAACATAAAGCGTAATATCTTACCTTTTGATTTATACCATATTTTTAAACCAATTGCAATATAATTAGGCGAAAATCACTGCGAAACATTGTGTTTATAAATCGTGCCGTAGCTACACCGCACTTATTACCTATTACTTCTTACTTATTACTTCCAAAAAATCCTGTTCGAAACATTATTTGAAGTAATAGTGAAGAAGTAAGAGGTAAGAAGTAAGAAGTAAAAATCCCGCCCACTTTCGTGAACGGGATTTTTGGGAGTTTTGAACTTAGTGGCACGAATTAAATGTGCCTGAAAGCCTAGAATTTTTAGTCTGCCTCTTTTTCATCAATATAAATTTTAGGTAGTTTCCAACGGAATTTCGCTGCTAATAATCTTACTAGAACTGTGAAAATTATGACAAAAACCGTTGCGAAAACTTTATAATTTAAATACACACTAATTAAATAATATAGGCAACATCCTAAAATAGATACAACTGCATAAATATGCTTTGTCAATATATAAGGTTTTTCATTAACCAAGACATCACGAAGAATTCCACCGCCTACTCCTGTAATAACACCTAAGGTTATAACT
>JAFSDM010000007.1 GCA_017436225.1 Clostridia bacterium
AACCCGAACCGCGTTTTAAAACGGTGGATTTTTGCTCACTTTTCGTTAAAATACTCGCCAATACGGTAGTATTGGCTGCGTTTTGTGCCTCAATTGAACTAAAATCCACACTTTTTAAAATCTTTGACCTCAAAGAGAGGAAATTTTGGAGGATTTTTATTCGATTTAAGCGAAGCAAGGCTGACGCCTTGCAAGATTAAACTAAAGTAAAAAGCGCCGAAATATGCCGCTTTGAGGCGGGTTCGGGTTTAACTGCTCACCCTAGCCGAAACAACTCGGTCATTGCCGCTTAAATCTTTTTCTACTTCAATTTGCTTAAAATTTGCGGCTTTAAAAAGCTCTGCTACGTCATTTGCCTGAGTATAGCCTATTTCAAAAAGCATTTTGCCGTTTGGCTTTAAAAAACGGTTTGCGTTATTTATAATAAAGCGGTAAAATTTCAGCCCATCCTCACCGCCGCAGAGGGCGGCAGTCGGCTCATTTTTAACCTCTTTTTGAAGAGAGAGCATCTCCTTTTTGGTTATGTAGGGGGGGTTGCAGATAACAATATCTGCCAAGCATTCAGGCTTCCATTTGAAAATGTCGGCGCGAACCGCCGTTAAGTTGGCGGCATTAAGGCTTATGTTTTGCCTTAAATATTTAAAAGCTTTTCGGCTTTTTTCAACAAGGGTTACGCTAACATTTGGTTGGTTTTTAGCCACCGCAATACCAAGGGCGCCACTACCCGAGCATAAATCAAAAAGGGTGCTTTTGGTATTGCTTGAAAGGGCTTTAAGGGCTAAATCTACCAAAAGCTCACTGTCGGCTCTTGGAATAAGCACACCCCTACCCACCTTAAAGGGGAGAGAGTAAAATTCCCACTCGCCGATTATGTACTGCAGGGGCAGACCCTTTATACGTTTTTTTAAACAGGTGTTTAACCTTTTTTGCTGAGCCTTTGAAAGCTCCTCCCTCTGCTTTAAAGCAAGAGTTGCTTTATCACACCCCGTAGCAAAGGCTAAAAGCTCATTCGCCTCAAAGGCGGGAGAGTCGCTTACCTTAGAAAGCTTAGAAATTAATATTTCCTTTTGATTTTTTATAGTCATAATTTACTGAATATCGGCGCAGCAACCGTCAACCTCTATTTCCTTCATATCATCGGGTAAAACTGCCTTGATAGCGGCGATTGCAACCTCTATCATATCATCCTCAGGCTCCTTAGTTGTCAGCCTTTGCACCCACATACCGGGAGCGGAGATTATGCGTGTTAGCAGGTTGTTATGCTTTCCGCAAAGCTTTATAAGCTCATAACCTATACCGCAAATAAGGGGAACCATTAAAAGCTTTATAAGCACCCAAACTATTGCAAGCTTGGTAATGCCCGGGAAAAAAGTAACGATTAAAAGATTTACAAGTATGCCTACAACAAGCATTAAAATCATAAACGAGGTGCCGCAACGTGGATGAAAACGACTTTGCTTTTTTACGTTTTCCACGCTGAGCTCTAATTCGTTTTCAAGACAAAAGATTGTTTTATGCTCGGCGCCGTGGTACATAAACACTCGCTTAATATCCTTAGTAAGTGAGGTGAGAGCCACATAGCCTATGAATATTGCGATTTTTAAAACACCTTCAATCAAGGGGCGTGCGGTGTTTGGAATGGCGCCCTTTAAAAGGGTATTTGCTCCGTTAAAAATGGCGGTTGGAAGCCACATAAACAAAAACAAAGCAAGTGCAACGCCAAGTACGGCGCCTATTACCATAACTGCCATAACTACGGGAGAGGTGGATTTTTGATTACCGTTTTCCGCCTCTTTTTGAGTGGTATCTGCCGCTTCATTTTCGGCGGTATCGGTTAAGGGGGCATCGGCGGGGATTTTACCCTTGGCAACTAGCTTTGCCCTTTTTTTAGCCTCTTTTTCGGCTTTGCGCTTTCTCTCCTCTTCCTCTTCCAAATCGGTCATACCCGATTTATCTGCAGACATCATAAGTGTTTTGTAGCCTAAAATCATAGACTCAATAAAATTTACAACTCCCCTAAGCACGGGCCAACCCAAAAATGGAAGCTTATCCTTAATGTGCTTTTCCTCAATATACTCTATATCGATGCTTTTGTCGGGGGTACGAACAGCCATTGCGGTTTTATCGGGGCTTTTCATCATAATGCCCTCAATAAGCGCCTGACCTCCTACACTGATTTTTTTCATTTAATTTTCCTCTTTTTTCGCATTAGATTTTATATTAGTTTTCTAAAGGGGGTGCCGTGTTAGACTCGGTGGCTTCCTTTGCTTCGGCGATGGGAAGTACAACCGTAACGGTGGTTCCAACACCCTCCTTACTTTCTACAAAAATAAGACCGTTATGTTGCTTTACAATTTCATCGGCAACGGCAAGACCGATACCCGAACCGCGAACGGTGGTGTTGGATTTGAAAAACTTTTCCTTAACTCTGTCAATATCCTGTTCGGGAATACCAACGCCCGTATCCGAAACGCGAACGTGAATACAATGCTCTTCCTCATGGCAGTCAACCAAAACACTGCCGCCATCATTTGAATATTTTACGGCGTTATCAATAATATTTATAAATACCTGCTTTAAACGGCCCGCATCACCCATAATGCTTTTGGTTTCGCTTGCGCAAACAAAGTCCAGCTTAATGTTGCGCTGTTTTGCAACCTCTAAATACATATCACAAGCCTCGCGAAGTGACGGGACTAAATCCATAAGACACATATTTATAGAAAGTCTGCCCGACTGCATACGGGAAAAATCTAAAAGGTCCTCAACCAGACCTGAGAGTCTGTCTGCCTCGGAGAGGATAACGTCAATACCCTTGGCAACAAGCTTATCATCAAAGCCGAGCGACATTTTTGCCGTTTCGCCCCAACCGCGAATGGCGGTGAGAGGTGTGCGAAGCTCATGCGAAACGGAAGAAATAAAGCTGTTTTTAACATTTTCCGCCTGACCAAGCTCGCTTGCCATATAGTTAATGGCATCACAAAGCTCGCCTATTTCGTCATCCTTTTTTTCTACCTCAAGACGGGATTTAAAGTCGCCCATTGCCATTTTTCTTGCAACGCCCGAAACCTCACGAACGGGGCGAACGATTGATTTTATAAAGTAAAAACCTGTCATAGCCGTTAAAATAATAATGCCAATACCGATTAAAATGCAAAGAACAATTATCCAAAGTATATGCTCATTTACGGTATCAAGCGAAATAAGCCATCTTATGGCGCCGTTAGAGCCTTCACCGTAATCGCCGAAAACGGTGGTTTGAGCCATAATTTTTTCGCCCTGTTCATCGGTGCCAACCCAGGAAGCAGTAGAATTTACTGAATTTAAGGCGTTTTCGTAATCGACCATTTTGGGATTGCCGGGGTCGAAGCCGTTAGAGGTGATAATAATTTTTCCTTTAGAGTCAATTATTTGTACCTCTACCTTATCCTTATGCTCAAAATTTTCTATATACTGCCGTGCCTTGGCAACATATTCATTTTTAGAAACGGTAGCCAAAGGGGAAAATCCCTGACAAAGCTCATTTGCACGGCTTCGCGCAGTTTCGGTGTAATAGGTATGAACAAAAATACCAAGTACAACCTCAATAATTATAACGACGCCCACTACCACAGACATAACGTTAGTTATCCAACGCTTGGTAACGCCTTTAATTTTAAAATTAATAGGTGACAGCACACCGTTTTCCCCCCTTTTTTATTTATAAAACGTGACGTAGTCACTGTACACTTGCCGTAAGGCAACGTACACTTTTCACTGTAAACTTTTAGTGTATGGTGTACGGTGAAAAGTGAACAGTTTGCTTCGCAAACGTTAAAACACGGTGTGTTTTACTCTGCCGTGCTCCATTTATAGCCCATACCCCAAACGGTTACAAGATGGCTTGGGCGGGATGGGTCGTCTTCAATTTTTACACGAAGTCGGCGGATGTTAACATCTACGATTTTTTCCTCGCCAAAATATGCCTGACCCCATACCTTATTTAAAATATCGGTTCTGTCGAGCGCTACATCGGGATTTGTGAAAAAGTATTCAATAATTTGAAATTCCACCTGAGTAAGCTCAATATTTTCGCCCCTTTTGCTGAGGGTTCTACGGCGAAGATTAAGCACAAAGTCGCCAAGGCAGATTTCATCAGCAGATTTTTTAGCAATGGTTGACTTGCCGATATCCACCCTGCGGTATAGGGAATCTACACGGGCTAAAAGCTCGGTAGGGCTAAAGGGCTTTGTTATGTAATCATCAGCGCCAAGCATAAGACCGTGGATTTTATCCATTTCCTGTGTGCGGGCTGTAAGCATAATTATTCCAAGCGCGGGTGAACGCCTTCTAAGCTCCTTGCAAAGGGTAAGGCCATCCATGCCCGGCATAGAAATATCTAAAAGGGCAATATCAATATCGCCGTGCTCCTCATAAACTGCCAAAGCCTCCTCGCCCGAGCCTGCTTCGAGAGTTTCATAACCTACTCTTCTTAAATTTATTACCTCAAACTCGCGGATAGCGACTTCATCCTCAACAACAAGAATTTTTTTCATTTGAGACTACTCCTTAGCGAAATTATAATTTGTTATTCAATTATGTGAAACAGCTTTTCAAATTCTTCCTTGGTTATGCTTTCCTCGCCGTCATAGCTGCTAAACATAGCTGCATAAACCACGCCTTTATTTCGGGCAATTTCTTCATATTCTACAAAGCCGTTGTCGGGCTTATCCCAATTTGCCTCTGAAACTGCCCTTACGCGAACAAGCTCACTTATAATTGTTGCATCCTCACTGTTCCAAAGGGTTACGGTGCGAATACGGTTTTCAATATCCATATTAACGGTGGTGACGCCCTCCCACCTGCTTGGAAGCTGAAAATAATATCCGTCGGTGTAGTTCATAACCGCCTTTAGGGTGATGACTAACTCCTTACCGTTGTAGGTGTACCAGTTTGTAATGCTGCTTACTTTTGACTCATCGATTGAAATACCGTCTATTACGGTTGATTTAATAATAGGAATATCTAAGTATCCGTCACCGTTAATATCTACCGTAGCAACGGTGCTGTTGCGGTAGGTTGGGGATATTTGATTTTCTGCCGAGGCAGAGCTGTAAAATAGGGATTTAAGCTCCTTTTTATCAATATAAACTATTTCGGTTTGCATACCTGCGCCCTTTAGAGCGTCTATAAACACGGCGGAAGAGCCGTTTGAAATCAGAGATAACTGTGGCTCGTTAAAGGATGCCACGCCGCCATCCAGCATACAGCTTCCCGCAAGATTTGCCGCCTCCCCGTCAAAGGTGAAATACTTTGCCGAAGCGGTTGCGTTTATGGTATCGTGATGGATTAAAAACAGCTCACGGCGAACATCTGATACTAAATCTGCGCACATAAAATGTGTATAGCTTTCCTGCATTATGGGGGTAAGCTTAAGACCGTTCAGGGTGTAAACCGTAACCTTTTTATCCATACCGCCGTAAACGTTCCAGCCAACCGTTATTTCCTTAATGCCATCTCCGTTTAAATCGGCAATTTCTACCCTTTCAACGCCAACGGCATTTACCAAAATATCGCTAACCGAAATCCAATTGCTTCTGACCTTTTGCATAAGCTTAAGATTCATAAAGGTGGAGTTTTCTTCATTTACAGTGCTGAAAAACGCCATTGCAAATTCGTTGGTACCGCTGCCTTTAAGGTCGGTCAAAATATATGCCGAGCGATATTCACCCGCAGTGGGATACTTTAAGGTATATGCGGTTTTAACGGTGCTTTTAAGGGTTTTTTCAACCTCATAAAGCTCCCCGTTTGCACGTGGCGGAGAAAGAAAATCATCGGCGGTTATGCTAAGACCCGAACAGGCCGAAAGTAGGGTTAATGACAAAATTAAAGCTAAAATTAAAAGGGCTTTTATTACACTTTTTACAGCCGACACAGCTTTCACCTCCGAAAATCGCATAAAAATCTAGTTATTCAATTTATTGTATCACAAAACCGCATAAAAATAAAGTATTATCTTCAAATTTTACAAAAATTTTTTTAGAAATAATTTTCCGTGAGATTCCTTAGGTGACTGGGAAAAGCCGAAAAAGCCTTTAATTACCGCGAAAAACGGGCTTTTTCTAAAAAACAAACGCTCATTAAAAAAATCATTATTTTAACCGAAAAATACGGCGTGTCGAGGGCGCATAAGGGAAATTTTGAGGGAAAATGTGATTTTAACAAAAACCAATTTTTTATGAACGAGCAAACGAACTGTGTGATGTACAAAATCCCACCTGCAAACTGTGTGTTTGTAGGTGGGATTTTTTGTGTTTCATTCGAATAAATGGCGTAGTTGCTGGCAACTTTGCGTTAGGTCAACAACATCAATGCAGATGCCGTAGTTCTCTCTCGCATCCTCTTTTTTGCTCTTATAAACCCATACAGAGCTTCCCTTAAAATCGGCAATTTTGGCGAAAAAGTCACTCTCATCTTCTGGTGAGTACGGATGGAAGTCGCCTTTTTTCGCAATACAAAGCGCCTTCTGTGCCCATGAGATTGCTTCTCCGGGAGACGTCGTAACAAAAAGTTGGTTGATATTTCCGGCATCGCTATATAGCGCGGCTGAGTTTTCTTCGCGGCAGACAAACGCTTTTTGAGGCGCTACAATTGCCTGTAGGGCTTGTTGCTGCAACTCAATCTGTTTCTCCTGATTCGCAGCGATCTGCTTCAAGGTGCGAATGATTGTTGGAATCTGACACTGAAAATAGTCGCGGGCATATTGTGTGTTTTCAAAGCTCATAGCTGTATTCTCCTTATCTTTATGCAGAAACCTTATCGGTAGGTGCATCGGTGTTTTCATCCTGTTCTTTA